>CBDUOW010000079.1:0-7136 GCA_965368945.1 uncultured Gammaproteobacteria bacterium | reverse complement strand
TCCAGCTCACAGCCGTTACAGGAGCCGGCATCCACCTCGCGTATTGCGAAGCTGCCGCTAAATATTTTGTCCACATGGCGTTTAACTTCAATACCAAGGCTTTCCAGTGATGCATCACGGGAGACATCTTCAGTGATTATGCCGACTTTGCGAATTTTATTGAGTATTTTCAGCATGCGATAAATCTACAAATCATGGCCGGAGTAGGAGCCGTTAACCGATTTATTGCACACGGGAAAGTCCGGCACGATGTTGCCGTGAATCATCTGTTCCAGTGTTGGCCAGGTGAGCCAGCTTGGATCGCGCGGGAAGAACCGGGCAACAAGGCCCTGTGCATCAAAATGCACGTAGCTGATGATCTCCCCCCGCCAGCCTTCCACCATGCCGATGCCTTCTGCATTGGCCACGGGTCGCCACTGGCTCTGGATGTTGCTACTCTCGGGAAGGGCATGAAGCAGTTGCGCGATTAATTGCAATGAATAGTAAATCTCATCTGCCCGCACCTGTACCCGTTGCGCGACATCGCCTTCCTGATAAACCGATGAATCGACGGAAAGTTGATCATAGGGCGCATAAGCATGGTCGCGCCGTAGGTCGTAATCCATCCCGCTGGCTTTACCAACATAACCGACCACGCCCATTTTTCCGGCCAGCTCGGGTGTCAGTACGCCGGTACCCAGCAGGCGGTCCTCCAATGAAGGATGGTCATCCAGAATGGGCATTAATTCATCAAGTTCCTGCCTCAGGGCCTGCCCTTGTAACAGTAAGGCCTCAATATTTTCCGCCGTCAGATTATGAGTCACGCCGCCGGGAACAATCACATCCATTAACAGCCGATGGCCAAAAATCTCCAGATTCAGACGCTGTAGATTTTCGCGCAGACGGCCGAACTGCATGAACGGAAAGGCGAAAGCCACGTCATTGCAGATGGCGCCGATATCACCCATATGATTCGCAATGCGTTCCCGTTCCGCCAGGATGGCGCGCAGGAACAGAGCCCGCCGGGGCACAGTGAGATGACAGGCACGTTCCATGGCCATACAGGCGGCCCAGGTGTGCGCCACGGTGGTATCTCCGGAGATGCGCCCCGCCAGTCGGGCCAGTCCGGTTGCATCGCGCCCTTCGGCAATCTTCTCAATGCCTTTATGCACATAGCCCAGGCGTTCTTCCAGATTGAGCACCGTCTCGCCCACCGCCTGAAAGCGAAAATGCCCCGGTTCAATAATACCGGCATGCACCGGGCCGACCGGAATTTCGTAGACCCCGGCGCCCTGCGCCTGGAAGAAGGGATAATCCATATCCGGAGGTGTTTCGTCCTGACCATTGCCCGCTACGGGGAAATCCTTGCGCAGGGGGAATTGTTCCTCCGTCCAGGCCTGATGGCGGGTCCAGCGTCGATTGTCGGGATGGCCGCTGAAAATGAGGCCCAACATATCCTGCATATGGCGCTCCGGCCGATTGGCCGCTGGATAGTAAGGTGTTTGTGAGGGCAAGCTCGGTGCACTGAGTGGCAGTTCTGCGCGTATGACCAGGTAATCGCCCAAATGCTCGAAACAGGCATTGACGATAAATGTCTCACTGTCCCGCTGTTCGGCCCATGAGGTTGACCAGCGATAATCCAGACTGTGTGCGACTTCGGCGAGTCTGCCCCAGTCTTCGGTGTCAATTTCCAGCAAATGGGCCGGCGCTAACTGCGTAGCCGAGCCGCTGCGTACCAGAATATGTTCATCTTCACAGCGGGCGAGTAATTCCGATAACCAGTCAAAGCGGCTCATAACATACTACTCCCGCTAATCAGAATAGTTGCCTGGTTAAACCAGAGTGCGAGGAAACCGGGAATCGAAATACCCAGCCACAGCACCAGGAGCAGATGTAATGCCACCGGCCACATGTTGGCGGGGACGGCTGTCTGGCCTTCCGGGGCCTCGCCATACACCATGGGCTGGAGCTGGCGAAACAGGCCGGCAAAGGCGATTAACAGGCCCAGCACCAGTGGTACGGTTAACCAGGGTTGGCTGTCTATGGTGGCGGACAGCAGCAGGAATTCACTGGTGAAGACACCAAAGGGCGGAAAACCGGCGATCGCGGTGGTACCGAGTAACAGGCTCCAACCGACTGCCGGCTGGGTCTGAATCAGGCCACGAATGTTGTTGATAACCTGGCTACCGGCAATGTGGCTGGCATGACCCACACTGATGAAAATGGCGGATTTGGTGAGTGAATGGACCGTCATGTGTAACAGCGCGCCAAAGGTGGCAAGCGGCCCCCCCAGCCCGAAAGCGAAGGTTATCAGTCCCATATGCTCGATAGATGAATAGCTGAACAGGCGCTTGATGTCACGCTGGCGATGCAGCAGCAGACTGGCCACGGTAAACGAGGCAATCCCGAATCCCATCATCAGATAACCGGCCAGATGCGGATCATGGTCCGAAGTGCCGCTGGACAGGGCGCCATCGGTCAGGATCTTGACGCGCACCAGCGCATACAGGGCCACATTCAGCAGTAGCCCGGAAAGTACGGCGGACATGGGTGTCGGCCCTTCGGAATGGGCATCCGGTAGCCAGGTATGCATGGGTACCAGTCCAACCTTGGTGCCATAACCGACCAGCAGGAAAACAAAACCAATAGTGATCACCACCGGTTCCAACTCAGTGGCGTGAGCGGCGAGCACACTCCATAACAGGGCCTGATCCGTGTCGGCGATGACGTGTTCAGCCGCGAAATACACTAACACCGTACCAAACAGCGCCAGGGCAATACCAACACCGCAGAGAATGAAATATTTCCAGGCCGCTTCTATCGATTCCGGTGTGCGATACAGGCTGACCAGCAGGACGGTAACAAGGGTGGCCGCTTCCAGCGCAACCCATAACACTCCCAGGTTATTGGTAGTGAGGGCCAATTGCATGGTGAACAAAAATGCCTGATAACTGGCATGGTAGAGGCGCAGGCGTCCCGTCGTCAGTCGACCGTTGGCCCGTTCCTGCTCCATGTAGGGTTTGGAAAAGAAAGAGGTCGTTGCGCCTATCAGGGCGGTCAAAACAACCAGGTAGACATTGAAGCTGTCAACATAGAACTGGCCTGCTTCGCCGCCAATGACACCGTGTTGTAAAACCAGCCAGGCTAGCCAGGTGCTACTGGCAAACCCGGCGACGGAGGCAAGGACATTAAAACTTGCCGCCTGTCGATGCTGGCCAAACACGGCCAGCAGGGAGCTCGACAGCAGGGGGATTAGCAGAGTGAAGCTTAAGGCGATCATTCGTCACTGTCCGCCAGTCGGCTGAGCTCAGCTACATCCAGTGAGTCGATGCTGTCACGAATATGGAAAAAGAACACGCCAAAAATAACGGCGGCAATCAGTACGTCAAACGCAATACCCAGTTCGACCACCATGGGGATACCATGGGTGGCGACAACGGCGGCAAAGAACAGGCCATTCTCCATGGACATAAAACCCACTACCTGGGACACCGCCTTGGTACGGGTAATCAGCATTAACATACCCAGCAGCACAACCGACATGCTGATGGCAATGGTATTGCGGGTAACCGATTCGGCCAGTTGCTGAATTGGCAGGGCGACGTAATAGCAGAAGATGACCAGAATGGTCGCAACCATCAGCACTACTGCCGGGTATTCAATGTCCTGGGCCTCGCGATCGATCCGCAATCGCAACACCAACCGATGCAATAGCCAGGGAATGAAAATGGCTTTCAGGGCCAGGGTTAAAGCGGCCGAGATGTATAAGTGATGCTGGCCTGAATCAAATGCGACCAGTGCGGTGGTTAATGCCACCAGTGCACCCTGCCATACGAACACATGGATAATGGATACCACGCGGGTCTGTGCCAGCAATATAAATGAGGTAAACAGTACCAGGGCTGCCAGTGTCAGGATGGCCTGTTGATACAGAGTCAGTTCCGACAGCATCTAATTGACCTCCAGGATGATGTGGCTTAAAAGCCCGATCAATGCCAGGGTCAGAGCGAGTATCAGAAAGGCCGGTACCCGGAACAGCCGCATTTTTGCGACCGCGGTTTCACTGATGGCCAGCACGACACCCAGTAGCATCAGTTTCAGCACAATCGAGCCGAAGGCGATGGCCATACTGGCAAGGTCGGTTTGGGTGGCAATGCCCCAGGGAAAAAAGATATTGGCAATGAGCACGCCGTATATCATCAGTTTCAGTTGAGATGCCCATTCGATCAGCGCCAGATGCCGGCCGCTGTATTCCAGAATCATGGCTTCATGCACCATGGTCAGCTCAAGGTGGGTGGCCGGGTTATCGACCGGGATTCGACCGGTTTCAGCCACAGCCACAAGCAGCAGACTCAGCAGGGCAAACAGCATGGAGGGGCGCAGCACCAGTCCATCGGCCAGGATGTGATTTATGACGTTCGACAGGTTGGTGCTGGTTGCCACCATGGACAGGGTGAATACCGCCATCAGCATGGCAGGTTCGGCCAGGGCGGAGATGATCATTTCCCGGGAAGAGCCCATGCCGCCAAATGCCGTACCCACGTCCATTCCTGCCAGCGCCAGGAAAAATCGCGCCAGGGCAAAAAATCCGGCCAGTACAATCACATCAGCGATCGCCGCCGTAGGCAGGTTGACGGCCAGAAAGGGGACGACAGTCGCAGCCAGCAAGGTGGCACCGGCAATGATGTAAGGTGCGGTGCGGAAAAGGCGCGATGCCGAGCTGGCTACGATCACCTGTTTGGAAAACAGGCGACGCAAATCACGATAAGGCTGCAGCAGGGAAGGTGCGCGTCGATTTTGCAAATGGCATTTGAGGCGTTTGACCCAGGCCGTAAACAACGGTGCCAGCAGTACAAACAGCAAGGCCTGCAAGGTCGACAGTAGCCAGATATTCATGTGATGACCCACAACAACAGAATCAGCGTAATGAATGAATAGGTCAGGTAGTGGCGTAGGTGGCCGGTCTGGATGCGACTAACACGACGGGCGGAGGCATAGAGCAAATGGATAATGGGTTGGTAAAACCACTTCCAGGTGATGTCATCCGCATGCATTTGGTACTGGATGCGTGCAGGTTCCAGCTCAAGATTTGTTTTTGGCTCCCGTTCAATTTCCTCGCGCAGGCGCCACACTGGCGAAAAGACCCGCCGTATGGGCATGGCAAATGCGGTGGCGGTGTATTGCATACGGCTGTTCAGACCGCCGAAGCCACAATCCCAGGCATCGCGTCGACTGATTCTGGTGCTGCCCGCTGGGCGTAAAAGAAAGTACACCACGGATGAGGCAAGCAGTGCCAACAGTAAACCCAGAAGAACCAGCGGAGCACTATACGATGCGGCATTGGCCGAGCCTGGGGTAAGCCACAACCAGCCGTGTGAAGTGGCTGTATTCAGAACCTGGCCGGTCAGGTTCTGGGTAATATGACTCATGGCGTCGACCGTCGCGGCAGGAAAAACACCGAATACCAGACACAAAACTGCTAACAGCCCCTGCCCCAGAACCATACCGAAACTGGCTTCATGCGCATGCCGGACACGCCGTGAACGGGGCAGCCCCAGAAACGCAATCCCGTAAACCTTGACGAAACAGGCTGCAGCCAGTGCGCCGGTCAGCGCCAGGCTGGCCGCTGCGATAGGAATTATCGCCCGCAAGACTCCGCTTTCCAGGCTGGTTACCTGCAGCGCGGCCTGGAAAGTCAGCCACTCGGAGACAAAACCGTTGAAGGGGGGCAAGGCCGAGATACTGATACACCCGATTAAAAAGAACAGCCCGGTCCAGGGCATGCGATGTAATAACCCTCCCATGCGTTCCAGGTTGCGTTCGTGGCTGCCTTGCGAAACTGCGCCGGCACCCATGAATAACAGGCTTTTGAACAAGGCGTGATTCAGGGTGTGGTAGAGGGCGGCGACCAGGCCCAGTGTGCCAAGTAACGGGTAACCGCTGCCGTAAAAGATCATCGCCAGGCCCAGGCCGATGAAAATAATGCCGATATTCTCAATAGAGTGATAAGCCAGCAGGCGCTTCAGGTCGTGTTGTACCAGCGCATAGAGCACACCATACAGCGCGCTGATGCTGCCAATCACTAACAAGGCGACCCCCCAGCCCCAGTGGACATTCCCAATCAGATCAAAAGTCAGCCGAATGAAGCCGTAGACTGCGATCTTGAGCATCACCCCCGACATCAGGGCGGAAATATGCGAAGGCGCCACCGGATGGGCTTCAGGCAACCAGACATGGATCGGAACCAGCCCGGCTTTCATGCCGAAACCAAGCAGGCCGAGAGCAAAAGCAATACTGGCCCAGGTCAGGTCCAGAGGGGCGGCACGCATGACATCGAAGGTAAAGCCGCCACCGAATTTAGCCAGCACGCCAAAACTGAGCAGGATCATCAGTGCGCCGATGTGCGCCATTACTAAATACAGAAAGGCGGCTCGACGATTGGCGGCATGCTGATGTTGATAGGCGACCAGAAAATAACAGGCCAGTGACATCAGTTCCCAGGCCACCATGAAGACGAAGGCATCATTGGCCACCACGACAAGGAGCATGCCGCTGATGAACAGACCGGTGAACAAGCCGAGTATCGCCAGGGATTGTTTGCCATGTTCGAATTCACGGATATAACCGGGCGTGAAGATACTTACCGCGGTTACTATGATTCCAATCAATACCAGAAAGAATCCGGCTAGCGAATCCAGTTTCAGGTGCCAGTGTAACCAGGGCAAGCCGGGCGAATAGATGTAAGTTTCGCTTGCGCCGGTCAATAAAAAGTCGCCGCCCAGAATAATGGCGGTTATTCCGCTGACGATGAGAAATGGAACGGATATGAATTTGAAAACGAAGGTTTGGTTTTTAGCCGCAAAAGTAAACAGGCTCGAAATAAACGGCGCTACCAGCATTACGATAAGAAGGATATGTGAATACGAATGGATCAATCCCGTTATGTTCCGTTTATTGTTGTACTTCAGTTATTGTGAGTGAGTTAAATCAGGCCCGCATTATGGTAAAAAACAAAATTCTAACACAATTTGATTTACGATATGGATTGAATACCCAACAACACCATAACTATTATCAGAGTTAATTATCAGAATTAAAATAATATTAATACTTTACTCAAAGAATCACCGCAGCATATTAATCCAGATCAATTAAAC
>CBDUOW010000078.1:0-7246 GCA_965368945.1 uncultured Gammaproteobacteria bacterium | reverse complement strand
GGTGGTGTGAAACGGCACAACTTCCATATGCAGGATGCAACTCATGGTAATTCGCTGTCCCACCGTGCGCCGGGTTCGATTGGTCAATGTCAGACTCCGGGCCGTGTATTCAAGGGTAAGCGCATGGCAGGGCACATGGGTGCCGCCAAACGCACCATGCAAAACCTGGTAGTGGTTCGGGTTGATGCCGATCGCAACTTGTTACTGGTTAAGGGTGCCGTACCAGGTGCCAAGGGTGGCAATGTGGTTGTTCGCCCTGCTGTAAAGGCACGTTAAGGGGAAGCGCAACATGGAACTGACATTGACAACAGCTACCGGCAAGGCATCGAAGAAATCCGTTGAGGTTTCCGACGCCAATTTTGGTAGTGAATTTAATGAAACCCTGGTGCATCAGGCGGTGGTAGCTTATCTCGCCGGCGCGCGCGCGGGTACGCGAGCGCAGAAGAATCGCTCCGCGGTTCGTGGCGGGGGTAAAAAACCCTGGCGCCAGAAAGGCACCGGGCGTGCCCGTGCGGGTACAATCCGTAGTCCGTTATGGCGCAGCGGTGGTGTGACTTTTGCGGCAAAACCGCAGGATCACTCACAGAAGCTCAACAAGAAAATGTACCGTGCGGCGATGCGTTCCATTCTGTCCGAACTGGTTCGGCAGGAACGTCTGCTGGTGATTGATAACTTTGAAATGGATGCACCAAAGACCAAAGAACTGGCCGATAAGTTGAAGGCCCTCGGTGTCGACAAGGGCATTCTGGTTACCAAAGGTTTAAACGAAGCGTTGTATTTGTCCGCTCGCAACCTTCCGAATGTGGGAATTTGTGATGTGGAAGTCGTCGACCCTGTTAGCCTTGTGCGTTTCGATAAGGTGATTATGACGGTATCGGCTGTGCAACAGCTTGAGGAGTCATTGGCATGAACCAGGAACGCTTGATGAATGTATTGCTGGAGCCGCATGTTTCTGAAAAGAGCACCATTGCCGGCGAAAAAGCCAATCAGATGGTTTTCAAGGTAGCAACGGATGCAACCAAGACTGAAATCAAACAGGCCGTTGAATTGCTGTTTGAAGTCAAGGTTGATGATGTGCAGGTTGCCAACGTTAAGGGTAAAACCAAACGCAGCCAGACAGGTGTTGGTCGTCGCAAAGACTGGAAAAAAGCCTATATCCGTCTGCAGGAAGGCCAGGACATCAACTTCGTTGCTGCGGAATAAGGGTTAAGGAAAAAGATCATGGCAGTTGTTAAATCAAAACCAACATCAGCCGGGCGTCGTTTCGTCGTCAGGGTTGTTGACTCTGAGCTGCACAAAGGCAAGCCTTTTGCTGCGCTGCTGGAAAAGCAGTCAAAAACCGGTGGCCGCAATAACGCGGGTCGTATCACAACCCGTCATCGGGGTGGTGGCCATAAACAGCATTACCGTATTATCGATTTCAAGCGTAACAAGGACGGTATTCCGGCCAAGGTTGAACGTCTGGAATATGATCCGAATCGCAGCGCGAACATTGCGTTGTTGCTCTACAGTGACGGTGAGCGCCGTTACATCCTGGCACCGCAGGGCGTAAAGTCCGGTGATGTCTTGATGTCCGGTCAGGATGCCCCGATTAAACAGGGCAACTGCTTGCCGCTGCGTAATATCCCGGTGGGCAGTACCTTGCATGCGCTGGAGTTAAAGCCGGGTAAGGGTGCACAAATTGCACGAAGTGCAGGGACGTCAGTTCAGCTGGTGGCTCGCGAAGGCGCCTACGCAACCTTGCGTCTGCGTTCAGGTGAAATGCGTAAGGTGCTTGCCGAGTGTCGCGCCAGCATCGGTGTAGTTTCTAATGGCGAACATAATCTGCGTAAGCTCGGTAAAGCCGGTGCCACACGCTGGCGTGGTGTTCGTCCGACTGTGCGTGGTGTTGCCATGAACCCGGTTGATCATCCGCATGGTGGTGGTGAAGGTCGTACCTCGGGTGGCCGTCATCCTGTTACTCCATGGGGTGTACCGACCAAGGGCTACAAGACCCGCAAAAACAAGCGTACAGATAACATGATTGTGCGTCGTCGTAACAAGAAATAACCGATAGAGAGTAATTATAGTGCCACGTTCTATCAGAAAAGGCCCATTTGTTGATTTGCATCTTATAAACAAGGTGCAGGCAGCACAGGAAGCCAACAGCAAGAGGCCGATTAAGACCTGGTCGCGCCGTTCCATGATCGTGCCGGACATGATTGGTTTGACTATCGCCGTACATAATGGTCGTCAGCATGTGCCAGTACTGGTATCTGATAACATGGTAGGGCATAAACTGGGTGAGTTTGCACCGACCCGGACCTACAAGGGCCATATGGCAGACAAGAGAGCCAAGTAAGAGGTTTTACGAATGGAAGTTGCAGCCAAACTGAAACATGCACGCATCTCAGCGCAGAAGTGTCGCCTGGTCGCCGATCAGATCCGCGGTTTGCCGGTTGAGCGTGCCTTGCAGGTTCTGACATTCAGCCCCAAGAAAGCAGCCAGTATTTTCAAGAAGATACTGGAATCGGCGATTGCCAATGCCGAGCATAACGAAGGCGCTGATATTGATGAACTGAAGGTCAACAAAGTGTTTGTTGACGAAGGTCCGACACAAAAACGTTGGCGGGCACGTGCCAAGGGTTCGGTAAACCATATTTTCAAGCGTTCCAGTCACATTACCGTGACTGTCGCGGATAAATAAGAGAGAGACTGACATGGGTCAGAAAGTACATCCAACGGGTTTTCGTCTTGGCATCGTCAAGGACTTTACGTCCAAGTGGTATGCCAATAGCAGGGACTACGCGGATTTCCTGAATTCAGATCTGGAAGCCCGTGCCTACTTGAAGAAAAGGCTGGCACAGGCTTCTGTGAGCCGGATTCAGATTGAACGTACTGCAGGCAGTGCGACGATCACTATCCAGACTGCACGCCCGGGTCTGGTTATTGGTAAGAAAGGCGAAGATATTGAACGCCTGCGGAGAGAAATTACCCAGATGCTGGGTCTGCCGCATGTTCACATTAATATTGAAGAAGTGCGCAAACCGGAACTGGATGCTCAGTTAGTGGCAGAAAGTGTGGCCCAACAGCTGGAACGACGCATTATGTTCCGCCGTGCCATGAAACGTGCGGTTCAAAACACCATGCGACTGGGTGCGCAGGGTGTGAAGATCAACGTTGCAGGTCGTCTGAACGGCGCGGAAATCGCCCGTACAGAATGGTACCGTGAAGGCCGTGTGCCTTTGCATACCCTGCGTGCTGATATCGATTATGGCTTTGCCGAAGCATCTACAACCTACGGCATCATTGGTGTCAAAGTGTGGATCTTCAAGGGTGAAGTGATTGGTCAAACGGAAGGCGAAACCGAAGCTGCGAAAGCCGCAGCAGGTTAATTAGGAGTTTGAGTAATGCTGCAGCCAAAACGTACCAAATTCCGTAAACAGCAGAAGGGCCGCAATCGTGGTCTGGCTGTTCGTGGTGGCAAGGTTAGCTTCGGCGAGTTCGGTCTGAAAGCCACCGGACGTGGTCGTCTCACCGCGCGCCAGATTGAAGCGGCACGTCGCGCCATGACACGCTACATCAAACGTGGTGGCAAGATCTGGATACGGGTATTTCCTGACAAACCAATTTCCAAAAAGCCTTTGGAAGTACGTCAGGGTAAGGGTAAGGGTAATGTTGAATACTGGATTGCCCAGGTTCAGCCTGGTCGCATGCTGTATGAAATGGAAGGTGTGGCGGAAGATGTGGCACGTGAGGCCTTTCGCCTGGCGGCTGCCAAACTGCCGGTAGCCACAACCTTCGTTAGTCGGACGGTATTGTAATGAAAGCGAATGAATTACGTGATAAGAGCGTCGAGGACCTCAACAAAGAACTGTTGAGCCTGACCCGTGAAAAGTTCAACTTGCGTATGCAGAAGGGTTCCGGGCAGCTTACGCGTCCGCACCAGATGAAAGCGGTACGACGCAGTATTGCACGGGTCAAGACCATCCTGAAAGAGAAAGCAGGTAAAGCAGAATGAGCGATAAAGAAAAAGTACAGCGCAGCGTGACTGGCCGTGTGGTTAGTAACAAAATGGATAAAAGTATCACTGTGCTGGTTGAGCGTAAGGTGAAACACCCTGTGTATGGTAAATACATCAAGCGTTCCACCAAGCTGCATGCTCATGATGCAAACAATGAATGTAATGAAGGTGATGTAGTTACTATCAGCGAGTGTCGTCCAATATCCAAGTCCAAGACCTGGAAGCTCGACAATATCGTTGAACGTGCAGCTACTGCGTGATTCAAAACAGAATTAAGGTTTAGCGGAGTTACTGATGATCCAGATGCAGACAATACTCGACGTAGCTGATAACAGCGGTGCACGTCGTGTTCAGTGTATTAAGGTGCTCGGCGGATCAAAACGCCGTTATGCTCGGGTTGGTGATGTCATTAAAGTGAGCATCAAGGAAGCCATTCCACGTGGTCGCGTTAAAAAAGGCGATGTTTTTAATGCGGTGGTAGTGCGTACCCGTAAAGGTGTGCGTCGTAGTGATGGTTCCGTGATCCGCTTTGATAATAATGCAGCTGTATTGTTGAATCCCCAGTTGCAACCGATCGGTACTCGTATATTTGGTCCGGTAACCCGTGAGCTGCGTACCGAGAACTTCATGAAGATTATTTCATTGGCCCCCGAAGTTTTATAAGGGCAGAGAGTTAAAGCCATGCAGAAGATTAAAAAAGGTGATGACGTTATTGTCATTACAGGTAAGGATAAAGGCAAGCGCGGTAGCGTCGTTCGGGTTGTGAGCGAGGTGGATCGTGTTGTTGTTGAGAACGTTAATATCGCCAAGAAGCATCAAAAGCCTAATCCGGCCGCAGGTGCACCTGGCGGAATTATTGAAAAGGAAATGCCACTGGATATTTCCAATATTGCGATTTTTAATCCGGTTACCGGTAAAGCCGATCGTGTCGGCGTTAAGGTTCTGGAAGATGGTCGCAAGGTGCGTTATTTCAAATCTAACGGTGAAGTTATTGACGCCTAAGCAGGGCAGGTTAAAGAAAGATGGCTAGGTTACAAGAATTCTACAAAGACAATGTGGTCAAGCAGCTCCAGGAGCAGTTTGGTTACAAGAGTGTGATGGAAGTGCCGCGCATCACCAAGATCACCCTGAATATGGGTGTTGGTGAGGCATTGGGTGATAAGAAGGTCATGGAAAATGCAGTCAGTGATATGACCAAGATTTCCGGCCAAAAGCCGATAGTCACCAAAGCGCGTAAATCCATCGCGGGGTTTAAAGTCCGCGAAGGTTGGCCGATTGGCTGCAAGGTAACACTGCGTAAAGAGCGTATGTATGAATTCCTGGATCGCCTCATCAGTGTCGCGATTCCACGTGTTCGTGATTTTCGTGGCCTGAGTCCCAAGTCGTTTGATGGGCGTGGCAACTACAGCATGGGTGTGAAAGAGCAGATCATCTTCCCGGAAATCGATTATGACAAGATCGATACCTTGCGTGGCATGGATATTACTATAACCACCACGGCGAAGAATGACGAGGAAGGCCGGGCGCTGCTTACCGCTTTTAACTTCCCGATTAAGAAACAAGGCTGAGGAGAACGTAATGGCCAAGGTTTGCATGGTTGAGCGCGAAAAGAAGCGCATCAAGACGGTAAAGAAGTACGAAGCCAAGCGTACTGAGTTGAAAGCAGTTATCAAGAACCCGAACTCAAGTTTTGAGGAACGGATGGATGCACAAACCAGGTTGCAGAAATTGCCGCGAGATGCCAGCCCGGCGCGAGTGCAACGTCGTTGCCGTTTGACTGGCCGTCCCCATGCGGTATACCGCAAGTTTGGCCTGTGTCGTAACAAGTTACGTGAGCACACCATGCGCGGTGATGTACCTGGCCTGCGCAAGGCCAGCTGGTAATAGAGAATTTAGGAGTAACCCTGATGAGTATGACAGACCCGATTGCAGATATGCTGACCCGCATTCGTAATGCATTGGCTGCCGGTAAGGCCGAAGTAAGTATGCCGCAGTCCAGCAAGAAGCAAGCGATTGCACAGGTACTGAAGGATGAAGGTTATATCGCCGATTTTGTTGCAACCGAGCAGGATGGCAAACCTACATTGAATGTAACGCTTAAATACCATGAAGGTAAACCGGTTATCGAAAAGATTAAGCGTGTCAGTCGTCCGGGGCTGCGTATTTATAAAGGTAAGGATCAACTGCCTAAGGTAATGGGTGGTTTGGGTGTTGCAATTGTTTCCACCTCCTCTGGTCTCATGACCGACCGCGCCGCACGCAAGGCCGGACACGGTGGTGAAGTACTGTGTTACGTACAGTAAAAGGTAGCAAGGCATGGCAAGAATAACTCCGATTACGATTCCTTCTGGTGTTGAAGTAACGATCAACGCACAGAACGTCAGCGTGAAGGGCAGCAAGGGAAGCATGGATCATGCTGTACATCCTGCTGTCGAGGTTGTGCGTGATGATGCGTCACTGAGTTTCAATCCGCGCGAAGGAATGGACGGCGCTATTGCGCAGAGTGGTACGGCACGGGCGGTAATTAACAACATGATGGCCGGTGTCAGTACTGGTTTTGAAAAAAAACTGGAACTGGTAGGTGTTGGTTACCGTGCTCAGGCACAGGGTAAGGTATTGAACCTGACGCTTGGGTATTCACATCCGATTAACTATGAATTGCCGGATGGTGTGACTGCAGAAACCCCGAGCCAGACAGAAATTATTATTAAAGGTATGGATAAGCAGCAGGTTGGTCAGATTGCGGCTGAAGTTCGTGCCTTCCGTCCGCCGGAACCTTACAAGGGTAAAGGCGTGAAGTACGCAGACGAACAAATTGTTCGTAAAGAAGCCAAGAAGAAGTAAGGGCAGGATAAGACGATGGATAAAAGAACATCTCGTTTACGTCGCTCACGCCGCACTCGCGCCAAGATTCGTGAATTGGCAGTGCCGCGGCTGACGGTACACCGCACACCACGTCATATCTATGCCCAGGTGATCGCGCCTAATGGTAGTGAAGTGATGGCCAGTGCCTCGACTGTACAGGCTGATATTAAGGGTAGCGTAAAGAGTACCAGTAATATTGATGCTGCTGCTGCGGTCGGTAAGGCTATTGCGGAAAAGGCAAAGGCCGCCGGAATTACCAGTGTGGCATTTGATCGTTCAGGTTTTAAATATCATGGCCGGATCAAGGCGTTGGCTGATGCAGCGCGTGAAGCTGGGCTGCAACTCTAAGGGTTGAATAATGGCAGGATTTGATAAAGA
>CBDUOW010000077.1:0-7320 GCA_965368945.1 uncultured Gammaproteobacteria bacterium | reverse complement strand
CCGTCTTCCAGCATATGTCGGCAATTGGAGCAGGATGTCACCATGGTTGTGACATTCAGTTCGTCGAGTTGACGTTTCTTGATATCAAACACTTTCAGTCGTAACGGTTCTGCTCGCTCGTTGGAACTGACACCACCGCCACCCCCACAACACCAGTTCATCGCGCCATGCTCGCGCATTTCAACGAAATTGGGGGCCATCATATTTAACAGTGTGCGTGGTTCATCGATCACGCCCCCGCGGCGGCTGATATTACAGGGATCGTGATACGTCAGACGCTCATCAAAGCTACCGTCTATCTTAAGCTTTCCTTCATTCCGCAACTGAACCATGAGTTCCATGATGTGAACCACCTTGAATGGCAAAGGCCGGCCAAGAATATTCGGAGCATCCCAGCGAAAGGTGGTATAGGCATGGCCACATTCCGGACTGATAACATTTTTAACTTTGAGCTTTTCTGCCACAGCAACAACCCGTCCAAGCAATTCGGCCGCAATTTTGGAATTGCCAATTTGCACGCCGGTATTCGTGGCTTCAAAATACTCACTGCTAAGCGTCCAGGACACACCCGTTGCGGCGAAAACCTTGGTAACCGAACCAATAAATTCAGGAAACCCGACCACCTCATTGGATGACAACATGCATAAATAATCAGCACCCTCGACATCAACGGGTATGCTCAAACCGATTTCTTTTTCCTGGGCAGCAACCGCGGAAGCCAGACTTTTTGAAGTCAGCCCCATGGGGCTGCCAAACTCGAGTGCCCGTTCTCCGGCCAGCTGGAGTCCTTCCGGTACAAACCCGGCCGCAGCCAGACCTTCCTTGACTTTGCGAATCAGCATGGCGATATCAATACCTACCGGGCATACCATGGTGCAACGACCGCATATAGTACAACCGTCGTAGGCCAGTTCTTCCCAGTCTGATAAATCTTCCTCTTTCAGTGGTTTACTAATTCCCAGGGCGGTTGCCAATTTACCCGACAAGGTCTTTTCCTGTTTCCAGACTTTACGGAGTGGTTCGGTTTTATATATCGGGGTATAGCGTGGATCACCGGTCTCGGTATAAAACAGGCAGGCTTCTGCACATACTCCGCAATGCACACAACTGCTGAAGTACGATTCTACCCGCGCATCAATTTGTGCCTTGAGGGTTTCGACGCCGCGTTCCAGTGGTGTACTCATTATATAAACATCCTCTATTTAGAAAATTCCATAATGGCTTACGCTTTTACACCTCTACGACTAAACCATGCCCCTGTGAATCCTCGACTTGGGATAAACATGATGGCATGCATTAATGCGCTGAACGGAAAATAGATCATGAGTAATTCAACGGTAAATCGGTGGAACACCCTTAAGCCGGTAAAGGATTCCAGCAACGCCATACAACCTGTCAGCATGACAACAAACACCAATATCGAGGCGACATGATCATCCGTTCTGGAAATAAGACGCGTGACCGGATGCAGCACCCGGTGCAACCACAATAAAATCAACCCGGCGAAGGCAATCTGCGAGACGACCACAAACGCCCAGTATGGCATCGGTGTCCAGCCGAAGCCCGTGATATGTTCTTCGATAAAAATGACATGGGGTGCCGCAAAGAACAGCAGGATAAACAAACCAAGGTGAAACATATAACCTGCGATAACATGCAATTTGATCACTGGCGCGATTTCGTGCCGTGGATAGAAGCGGCGAATATTTGTCATAATTGCACCGCCAACACTTGACCCACGAGGTACTGCCAGGTCCTTGCGTATACCATGGCGAAAAACTGCAATAATTCGCCACGCGATACCGCCAAAGAATACAACCAGGGCAATATCCCAAAATATACCGTCAACCAGTGTTTCAAACATGCAGGCTCTCCTTAATCAAGGATCAGTTAAGCGCTAATCGCCAGTACGCGGCTTGGCAAGACCAGTGGCAGAAGCACCACCCGGGCCAGGTTGTTCTGATGGTTTTTCGATTTCACCTGCATTCTTGACTTCTTCGTACCAACGATTGTGATGGGATTTTGCCCAATTCTCATCCACATAGCCTGTGGTCATGCTCTCCATGCCGCCTTCCATTCCAGCCGTTGCCCAGTAAATATGCCCAAACAAAACGCCGGTCATGACCACGGCGGATGTGCCATGTATCACGTGAGATATCGCCATGATTTCCCGACTCTGGCCAATCACGGCAAAGTCCAGTATCAAGCCGGTAATACATAACGCCAATCCAAAAATGGTTGCGATCCAGAACCAGGCTTTTTGCGCGGCATTAAACCGGCCAGCATCCGTATCTTCGCCAACCAGGCCCCCTCCTGTAATCATCCAGCCAAAGTCACCACGCTCATAAAAGTTGTCCTTAACGAAAGTGATGAATAACAGCAACATGGCAAAGAGGAACAGAGGCCCGAACAGGTTATGCGCCTCCTTGCAGGCCGAGGCGGTAACGGAAAAACCTTCCGGTCCCAAGATGGGGATCAGGACAAACCGGCCATACAGTAAAATAAAACCTGTTAGCGCCAACAACAGAAAAATACCCACCGTAAACCAGTGCACCATGCGTTGATTAAGAGTAAAACGGAGGATCAGTTTACCCGAGCGTCCCCCCGGTATAGGCACGCGTCCTCGCACCATATAAAACAATATGGTTAACCCCAGCACCGTACCCATAAATATGGCACCGTATGGTGCCAGCCACTGCATGCGGAATATGCGCCAGTCTTCACCACTTTTGTTAATCAGAATACCGGCATCTACACCTCGGTCCTGAGTTTGTCCCAGCACCGGGTTATCACGCTGACGAACATCACGCCAAAGATCCGCGCCCGGATTTGGTACCAGCGAAGAATCATTAACTTGTGCATACTCAACAGCATAAGGGATGAGCGGTAATATCAGCGTAAGCGAAACTAACAACACCAGAGACCACGTCATGTAGCGCCGACGTCGTTGTCTCCTTTGAGTCATCGCATCAACTACGACGGCATCGCCCTGTCTCATCGCCTCTCTCCATTAGCCTGGTTGATTGGAATGCCTGGTTATTGACTGATTAATATGCCCTTTAATTATTGCTGCTGGCCTTACCTTTCTGGCTTCGTCCTGCGCGCAATGAAGCTTTCTGGTAATTCACGCCCCAGTCCATCACACTGGCGCCGCGGTTAATAATACGTTTGCGGTAAATATCAGCTAACACATCGGCATCACCTGCCAGTAGCGCCTTGGTGGCACACATTTCCGCACACAGCGGTAACTTACCTTCCGCCAGGCGATTGGCGCCGTACTGGGTTTTTTCCTCGGCGCTGAGATCCTCGGGCGGTCCACCCGCGCAAAATGTACATTTATCCATTTTGCCGCGTGATCCAAATGCGTTAGTCGTCGGGAACTGTGGCGCGCCAAATGGACAGGCATAGAAACAGTAACCACAACCTATACAGATATCCTTGTCATGCAATACCACCCCATCGTCGGTGGTGTAGAAACAGTCCACTGGACAAACTGCGGCGCAGGGTGCGTCGGAACAATGCATACAGGCGACCGACAAGGATCGTTCGCCCGGTTCACCGTCCTTGATGGTGACAACCCGCCGGCGGTTTACGCCCCAGGGAACATCGTTCTCGTTCTTACACGCTGTTACACAGCCGTTACACTCAATGCAGCGTTCCGCGTCACAAAAGAACTTCATGCGTGCCATGGTCTTCTCCTCTTAATATCAAGCCTTGGTGATCCGGCACAGGGACGCTTTGGTCTCCTGCATTTGCGTAACCGAGTCGTAGCCATAGGTCATCGCGGTATTACAGGCTTCACCCAATACATAGGGATCCGCACCTTCGGGATATTTCGATCGCAGATCCTTACCCTGGAAGTGGCCGCCAAAGTGGAATGGCATGAAGGCCACGCCCGCACCAACCCGCCGGGTTACCTGTGCCTTGACACGAATGCGTGCACCTTCAGGTCCTTCCACCCACACGTTATCCCCGTCCCTGATGCCGATGTCGTTGGCATCGCGTGGATGGACTTCGATAAACATGTCTTGTTGCAGTTCCGCCAACCAGGGATTGGAACGGGTTTCATCCCCGCCACCTTCATATTCCACCAGACGACCGGACGTCAGGATAATGGGATAGTCTTTTGAATAATCCTTGGCCTGGATGGATTCATAACGCGTCGGCAGTCGCCAGAAGGATTTGCGATCCTCGTAAGTGGGGTACTTCTTCACCAGGTCCCGGCGTGAGGTATACAAGGGCTCACGATGGATCGGTACCGGATCCGGGAAGGTCCAGACCACGGCACGCGCCTTGGCATTGCCGAACGGGGCGCAACCATGTTTAATCGCGACACGCTGAATCCCGCCGGAACGATCGGTTTTCCAGTTCTTGCCTTCCGCCAGTTGTTTTTCCGCAGCAGAAAGCTCACCCCACCAGCCCAGTTTCTTCAACATGTCGGCGGTAAATTCAGGGTAGCCATCCTTGATATCGGAACCGCGTGAATAAGACCCCTCGGCCAGCAGGTTGACGCCATTGCGTTCCACCCCGAAGCGGGCGCGGAACGTCAGGCCGCCATCGGCAACTGACATGCTGGTGTCATACAGGTTGGGGGTACCGGGATGATTCATCTCCGGCGTGCCCCAACAAGGCCATGGCATACCGTAGTACTCCTTATCACAGGGTCCGCCTTCCGCCAGAAGACTGGTAAAGTCAAAGGTGCCCCAGTTCTGCTGTTGCAGCTTCATGCGTTCCGGACTCTGGCCGGTATAACCGATGGTCCACATACCGCGATTGAACTCACGGGTGATATCTTCAACCAAAGGCTCATCATTGGTGACCTTGATGTTTTTAAACATCTGCTCGGCAACACCGAGTTTTGTAGCCAATTTGTACATGATGGTGTGATCCGGCAGGGACTCAAATAACGGCTCGATCACCTTGTCACGCCATTGCAATGAACGATTGGAGGCCGTGACTGAACCATAGGTCTCAAACTGCGTTGCCGCCGGCAACAGGTACACGCCATCGGTACGATCGTGCATTACCGCGGAGACCGTCGGGTAGGGATCGACGATAACCAGCATGTCCAGTTTCTCCATGGCCTTTTTCATTTCAATACCACGGGTCTGACTGTTGGGTGCATGACCCCAGAAGAACATGGCACGCAGGTTATCCCGTTGTGCGATATTATTTTTATCTTCCAGCACGCCGTCGATCCAGCGCGACACGGGAATGCCTTTCTCATTCATGGGTACGGTCTTTGTTGCGTCCTCACCATGTTCATTGAAGAAATCCCCTGGTTGTTCTTCTACATCAAAGCGACTCTTGACCCAGTCATAATCCAGTTCCCAGACCTTGGCCCAGTGTTTCCATGAGCCTTCAGCCAGACCGTAATAACCGGGCAGAGTATCTGCAAGGACACCCAGATCCGTTGCGCCCTGAACGTTGTCATGACCACGGAAAATATTGGTACCACCACCCGAGACACCCATATTGCCGAGCGCCAACTGGAAGATGCAGTAAGCGCGGGTGTTGTTGTTGCCGATAGTGTGTTGAGTACCGCCCATGCACCAGATGAAGGTACCGGGACGGTTTTCCGCCATGGTCTTGGCGGCGGCATAAACCTGGTTTTCCGGCACGCCGCTTACCCGTTCAACTTCATCCGGGGTCCACTTGGCAACTTCCTTCATCACTTCATCCATGCCGTAGACACGCTGGCGAATAAATTCCTTGTCTTCCCAACCGTTCTTGAAAATATGCCACAACATACCCCAGGTAATCGCAACATCGCTGCCGGGACGGATCTTGATGTACTGGTTCGCATGCGCGGCGGTACGGGTAAAGCGCGGATCGATTACGATGAGAGGGGCATTATTTTCTTCCTTACCTTTAAGCACATGCAACAACGAGACGGGATGCGCCTCGGCCGGATTACCGCCGATGATTAGAATCGCCTTGGAATTATGAATGTCATTATAGGAATTGGTCATGGCACCATAACCCCAGGTATTCGCTACCCCGGCGACCGTGGTGGAATGACAGATACGGGCCTGATGATCCACGTTGTTGGTGCCCCACATAGCGGCAAACTTACGGAACAGATAGGCCTGTTCATTGCTGTGCTTGGCCGAACCCAGCCAGTAAACCGAATCGGGACCCGATTGTTTGCGAACCTCCAGTAACTTGTCACCCACTTCGTTGATGGCCTGCTCCCAGGAAATCTTTTTCCACTTGCCGTTTTCCAGCTTGGTGGGATATTTCAAACGCCGTTCACCATGCCCATGCTCACGCACCGAGGCGCCCTTGGCACAATGTGCACCCTGATTAAAGGGATGATCAAAGGCCGGTTCCTGTCCGGTCCAGATCCCATTCTGAACTTCGGCAATAATGCCGCAGCCTACAGAGCAATGGGTACAGATGGTTTTGGTTTGTTGACCGCTCGCCGGGCCGGCGTTTATTGTTTTAGCCTTGGCCTTTTTCATCATGCCCGGCACCAGCATCGTCGCCAGGGTGACACCGCCCGTAACCAGGGCGGAATTACGCAGGAATGTACGACGGTTCATACTCAAACCGGCAACCGCATTAGCGCTTATCGTCGGTCCAGTCGCACTCGGCGCATCTGCAGCGTGTATCTGTTCCGGCAGCACTTGATCGGACTTCTTGGTCAGTTTCATGTTTGCTCCTCCGACTGGGGTGTTGCGACCGCAATCAGCTCGCGGCAGTTTTGTAGTAATCAACAATATGCTGGGTCAGGCGATAGCCTTTCGGTTTCCCGGCCGGTTCAGACTCTGCCTCCGCAACACTGGCCACAGCCACGCCCGGCACCGCCGTTGCCACTGCCGCACCGGCACTGGTTAACACCGTGCCGCGCAAGAAAATACGCCGGCTCTGGCTGGTCTGTTTGTCGTTCTGTTTCATGTCCTCTCCTCCGGATAAATATCCTGGCTGGAATCAGTACTGTTTAGCTCACACCTTCATGCTTAGGTAATTGCGTTCAAATTCGACAAAGGCGATACCAAACCGACCGACTGCGCGGTAAAACACCGCCGTCTTCGCTGTACTCAGGTCAGTAAAGAAACGCTCAACCCAGGGGGCGATGTGTGCTTCAAAGAAGTCCGCCTGACGTGACAAATCCTGACCATCGCTAATGAGCATCGCCATCACTTCACTCAACGCAGCCACATGATCTTCGGGCTCATGGGTATCGCTGAGACGTTCAAATCCAAGCATGGCTAAATCGTCTCGCAGCACCGCCAAGGGTTTTTCCATCAGGAATCCCGTCAGGTACCAGGAACCAAACGGCACCAGTTCACCCCGTCCCAGGCCAATGAACAGGGC
>CBDUOW010000076.1:0-7326 GCA_965368945.1 uncultured Gammaproteobacteria bacterium | reverse complement strand
CTGCGATGGGTTAATGCCGTGCTGAGAAGTGTCGTATCCTTGAAATGGTATCCCAGCTGATCTTGCAGGCTATTTAACTCACGACTCAACGTGCAGGAACCTCGACGGATTTTTTAAAACTGACCACGATATCCACATTCCCCAGCATACCTTCACGTACTTCATAGTCAGCAATTATCTTTTTCGTGTTGCCCATTCTTTCAACGTATATATCATCAGCGTCTACACCTGAAACCATGTTGATATCGAGACGCTTCTCAACGAGTGAAGCAATTTGACGTGATGTCATGGCGCCAATACCGGGTTCATCCTTCAGGCCGGAAATCACTGAACCCACCGAGAAACTCTCAAGATAAACGGGCACGAGTTTAAGGGCAATGAGCGCGAAAAACGCGATCAACAGGAAAACCAGAACCCAGCCAATGGGCGTCATACCACGCTGACGATGAATTGATTTCATTTTGCCTCCTTAGAGTGGCTTGTATGTTGTTATTCTATAATGGTTCCGATCCGGCTCCATTTGGGCCAGTGGCCCCATTCCCAGTTCATCCAGATCATGAATGCTTCACCAACCAGATTCTCGTCGGGCACATACTTCCAGAACCGGCTGTCACGACTGTTATCCCGATTGTCCCCTAACACGAAATAACTGTTCTCCGGCACCGTTTCTACAAAATCACCCGCGGGATACATGACATTGATAAGAATATCATGCTCCGCGTCATCCAGCCGTTCCTTGAAACGCTTAAGATTCGGGAAACCCTCCTGATATACCCCAAGCGGCTCCTGTTCAATCCGCTTTCCGTTGATATACAACACCTTATTATAATAAGCAATCTTGTCACCCGGGACACCGACCACCCGCTTGATATAGTCGATGGACGGGTTCTCGGGATAGCGGAAAACGATTACGTCACCCCGTTCGGGATCAGCAATATCGATAAGCTTGCGGTTCCAGACCGGCGGTCGAATGCCATAGGCAAACTTGTTCACCAGGATGAAGTCACCGATTTCCAGCGTCGGCAACATGGAACCGGACGGGATCCGAAATGGCTCCGCCACAAAGCCACGCAACAACAGCACGATTAGCACCACCGGAAATAAAAAGCGCGCATACTCAACCAGCAGTGGTTCCTTGGGCTTGCCGGTTTCTTTATCTATCTCCGCGGTGGCCTTGCGTTTTTTAGCAAACAGCAAGGCATCCAGCCCCCAGATAATGCCGGTGACCAGGGTGGCCACGAGCAGGATGAGTGAAAAGTCGATATTCATTTATCTTTCCCTACATTAAGTACCGCTAAAAAAGCTTCCTGCGGAATTTCAATTTTACCCACTTGCTTCATTCGCCGTTTACCGGCTTTCTGTTTTTCCAACAACTTACGCTTGCGGGAGACATCGCCCCCATAGCATTTGGCGGTCACATTTTTGCGTAAGGCTTTAACATTGGTGCGCGCGACAACCTTGGATCCCACTGCCGCCTGAATGGCCACTTCATACATCTGGCGCGGAATGATCTCTTTCATTTTATCCGCCAGATCCCGGCCCCGCCCTTGTGACGCTTCGCGATGCACAATCATCGATAACGCATCGACCTTTTCACCGTTAATCAGGATATCCAGTTTCACCAGGTTGGCGGATTGAAAACGGGCAAATTCGTAATCCAGTGACGCATAGCCTCGACTCACGGATTTGAGGCGATCAAAGAAATCCAGCACGATTTCATTCATCGGTATCTCATAGCTGATTGCCACCTGGCTACCAAGATACTGCATTGATTTTTGCACGCCACGTTTTTCAATACAGAGATTGATGATATTACCCACATAATCCTGTGGCACCAGGATGTTGGCGGTAATAATGGGCTCGCGGATTTCCTCGATATAGTTGGGTTCCGGCAGATCGGACGGATTATCGATACGGATGGTTTCACCGGCAGTGGTTAACACTTCAAACACCACTGTCGGCGCAGTAGTAATCAGATCAAGGTCGTATTCCCGCTCCAGCCGTTGCTGGATAATTTCCATGTGCAACATGCCAAGGAAACCACAGCGGAACCCAAAACCCAGTGCCTGCGAGGTTTCCGGCTCATAGAACAGGGCCGCATCATTAAGGCGTAATTTCCCCAGGGCTTCGCGCAGGTTTTCATAATCGTCACCCACCACGGGAAACAGCCCGGCGAACACCTGCGGTTGAATGGGTTTGAAACCGGGCAAGGGTTCCGCGGCGGGCTTGTCGGCATGGGTAATGGTGTCACCCACCGGGGCGCCATCCACTTCCTTGATGCCGGCAATCACATAACCCACCTCGCCTGCCCTGAGGGCATCGATATCAGTCCGCTTGGGGGTAAATATTCCGACCTTGTCGATCTGGTAGTCACGCCCCACGTTCATGATCCGGGCTTTCTGTTTCGGCTTGAGGGTCCCCTGCATGACGCGCACCAGGGAAATCACTCCCAGGTAATTATCGAACCAGGAGTCGATAATCAGGGCCTGCAGCGGTGCCTCGGGATCACCCTTTGGCGCCGGGATCTTCCGCACGATGTCTTCCAGCAGGTCTTCCATCCCTGCGCCGGTTTTGGCGCTGACATGCTCGGCCTCGCTGGCCTCGATACCGATGATTTCCTCGATTTCTTTTATAACCCGTTGCGGATCGGCGGCCGGTAAATCAATTTTATTCAATACCGGTAACACCTCAAGCCCTTGCTCGATGGCGGTATAACAATTGGCCACGCTCTGGGCTTCCACTCCCTGTGAAGCATCCACCACCAGCAGCGCGCCTTCACAGGCGGCCAGTGAGCGGGAGACCTCGTATGAGAAATCCACATGCCCGGGCGTATCGATGAAGTTGAGCTGATAGGTCTGACCGTCGCGTGCCGGGTAATTGAGCGTCACACTCTGGGCCTTGATGGTAATGCCACGCTCCCGCTCCAGGTCCATGGAATCCAGCACCTGTTCAGCCATCTCCCGATCGGTCAGACCGCCACAGATATGGATCAGGCGATCCGCCAGGGTGGACTTGCCATGATCAATATGGGCAATGATCGAGAAATTACGAATATGGCTTAAATCTGTCACAAGATTCCTAGAATAGTCTTCAAAAATGAAAAAGGCGCCAAAAGCGCCTTTTTCTGCACTGCGGATTCAAGCTTTACCGCGCCCGCATTGTAACGAATTTCAGGGCTGGCTGAAATACTGCGCAAGGGCGGTATCATCCAGAAAATAGTGACAAATTTCTACGTCCCCTTCGGCGCACAGCACCGGAATCCGGCTGCCATAGCGGGATTCCAGCTCGGGACGGGCCAGAATATCGACCACCTCGAGCTCATACTCCCCCTGTTGCCGACTTGAATCCAGCTCCTCCAGCATGGCATCACACAAATGACAACCACTGCGGACGTAGACTGTCAGTCGTTTCACTCTTCCGGAATCTTTAATGGCAGGAACACCGGCGCCTCGCCACGCTGGATCAGCACTGGCACGGACTTGCCCTCCGGCAATTGCTTCACCAGTTTGGCAAACTGTTCGGCGCTGGTGACATCCTGGTTGTTAATCATCAGGATGACATCCCCCGGCCGAATACCGGCTGAGCGGCCCGGCCCGGATTCAACGCTGCGCACAACCACGCCGCGCTTGCCCAGATCCAGCTGCTTGCGTTGCTCCGCGGTGAGGGATTGCACCCGCAGCCCCAGCTTGTCGGATTCAGCCTTGCCCTTTTCGACCGGACGCTGGTCGGCCAGCTCCTCTTCAGACGGTAATTCGGCAATGGTCACCCGTAAGGTTTTGTTTTTGCCTTCACGGATCACCGTGACATTGGACTTGCTACCGATGGCGGTCTGGCCCACGGCGAGAGGCAGGTCCGAGGAACGAATGATCTTATTACCATTAAAGTCGACGACCACGTCACCGACCTTGAAGCCGGCTTTCGCCGCCGGGCTATCGGGTAAGACACGCAGTACCACCGCACCGCGGGGTTGCTTCATGCCGAATGACTCGGCCAGTTCTCGATTCACATCCTGGATCAGGATCCCCAGCCAGCCACGGGACACCTTGCCCTTGGTCTTGAGTTGCTGCACCACATCAATCGCAACATCCACCGGGATCGCAAATGACAGTCCCATGAAACCACCGGTACGGCTGTAGATCTGGGAATTAATCCCCACCACCTCACCATCCAGGTTAAACAACGGGCCACCCGAGTTACCGGGATTAATCGCCACGTCCGTCTGGATAAAGGGCACATAGTTTTCACTCGGCAGGTTGCGGCCAATAGCGCTGACCACCCCGACTGAAACCGAATGATCAAAGCCGAACGGGGAGCCGATCGCCATGACCCATTCGCCCACCTTGAGATCCTCCGACTTACCGACTTTCACTACAGGCAGGTGGTCCGCTTTCACTTTCAGCAGTGCCACATCGGAACGGGCGTCGCCGCCCACCACTTCAGCCGGGAGTTCGCGCCGATCGCTCAGGCGCACGATGATTTCTTCAGCGTCCTTGACCACATGGTAATTGGTGACCACATAACCATCGGCATCAACAATGAAACCCGAACCCAGTGACTGGGATTCAAATTCCTCCATGCGTTCGCCTTGTTCGCCGAAGAATCGTCGCAGCAGGTCACCCCAGGGGGAATCTTCCGGAATGTCCTCCGGCATCTGAAAGCCATGCGGCATCATATGCGGTGATTTCACCTTCTGGGTGGTGCTGATGTTCACGACTGCAGCACTATTTTGTTCCACCAACTTGGTGAAATCGGGTAAGCGGCTTTCGCCGAGACTCAGCGCATTGGCCATACTGGCACTGCCTAACAGAAATGCCGCGATAAACAGACGCGCAAGACGCCCGGGATTGGCGAGAGCTTTCATACTTGTCCTCAACTTAATTGGGTTGTCTTCAATCAGTGGCCTTGAATCGAATGTTGCGCCACAAATGGGGTTGGTAGCCGTCGCAGGATCACCGGCTGATAAACACTGTCATGCTGGATACGACGGGTAAAACCTTTTAACCATAAACCGGCAGTCACCAGGCCAATCACGGCAAACAGGATCACCACCGGCTCTACTTGCCATGCCATCTGTACCGCCACCACGTTACCGGTAATGGCAAACAGCATCATAAATATGAGCGGGAGTAAATAGACGGCCAGGGAACCTTTCACCAAGGCAGCTTCATTCATTCCCACAATGACCGAATCACCCACATGGGCCTTGGCCTTGTTGATGGCTTTCATGCGGGCCACTTTTTTACCGACAACCTTCGCCAACACCGAGGTCCCACAGCCCTTGTTGGCGGCACAGCTGCCACAAGTGGTCTGGCGTTGGGCTTCCACCCAGGCAAATTCACCTTCACACTTCACAACGGTAGCGGTTTCTTCAATCATTGATTCGAGTGGGTAATGGCTTCACAGATTTTTTGCACCGTGACCTGAGGCACTTCGCCCACCACGGTCACATGATATTCACCCAGGCTGCGACCATGAGCATTAATCGCGCCCATGCGGGATCCACCCACCAGGTTAGAGAGATCATGTTCCATCCCTTCCTCGAAGAACACGGAAACAGAACTCATCCCATCGGAGAACACCATGTGTTTGACGGGCATGCCACCATTCGGCATCTTTTGCATACGCGCCATGTCTTCCCTGAAGCCCCCCGGTAACCAGGCAACGTTCAGATCCGGTTGTTCATCAATTGTTTTCTCACTGCTTTCCTTCGCCTCATACCAGGTAAATCCCTTACTATCCACAGCCGTTACCAGATACTCGTCGGGCACCTCATCAAGAAACGTCACCTGGGTGAAGACAAACTGTTCTATCGGCTTGCCCTGTTCATTTAATAAGTGGGTTTTGAGTAACAAACCGGTTTTCTTCTCCACCCACAAATGATGGCCGTAGCGGTAAGGATCTTTTGGCAGGATCTTGATCACTTGAGTAAGATGTCCCGCAACCTTGCTGTTACCGGCCAGACTAAAGGTATAAAAGTCCTTCAGATCGTTGATTTTCATGGGGAATTTGGGCGGAAACTGCTTTGTTTGTCGGCTTTTTTCCACCACCACGACGTTACTGTCGGGCAGAAAACAGGTCACCTTACTACCATCGCGAATCACCTCGCGACCGGTGCCGTCCATAGAAATGAGCCGTTCCTGCTCACCCTGCGGAGTGACACGATGAATAATGCGCATGGAGCTCAATTGCCCTTGCTGGCCATACACAAAGGTACCCTCGTAGTTCACCGTGTGGGCGGCACGCTGCATTTTTTCCAGCCAGGCCTGTACTTCTTCCAATTGCGCAGCAAATGCCGCAACCGGTAAGGCCAGGCTTAAAGACAACAATAGGGTTTGGAGTTTAATCGGTTTACTGCTGCTCATTGACACGACGCACAACCACTTTCTTTCCGGGGGTTTCGCTGACAATGCGCATATAGGGGAGTAAACCCTGCATATTGGCACTTACCGAATATTCATTATGATTAACCAGGTATCCGTCGAGCTTGGATTGCACCGCCGTGTCCAATCCACTGGTATCGCTCACATAACGGACCTGGGCGGGCGGATTGGCTGCAGCAATTTCAGTCGGTGTGGTTGAGGATTGATCCTGCGTGTGCTGGACGGTAAGAACGGCGACGGCCGAAACAGTCGCGGCAATAGCCAGTCCGCCGACCTGTTTCATAATAAAGGGAATCCGGGGTACACGCTTGCGTTTATGGACCGGCGCCAGAATAGCCGGCTCGTCTTCCAGTGCCTGGCTGACGCGGCTGGCAATGTCACCCAGGGGTTGCTCGGGCGTATGGCCGGTAATCACATCACGTATCAAATGATAACGTGACCAGCGCGCTTTGAGTTCCGGATCTGCTGCCACCCGTTCAAGCACTGCATCCTGGTTGGCAAGTTCATCATCCACCAGGGTGGATAGCTGTTCGTCAATCTTGTTGGTCATAGTGTTACACCTGCTTTTGTAACGTTACTACAATTCAGTGCAATGTATCAGTTAATCCAATAGGGGCCGAAGCTGATGATCGATAGCTTCGCGCGCCCGAAATATTCGCGACCGGACGGTGCCAATCGGGCAATCCATCGCATCGGCGATCTCCTCGTAACTCATTCCTTCCAGTTCCCGCAGGGTGATCGCCGTTTTCAGATCCTCCGGTAACTCATCGATGGCCTTGAAGACCGTCTCCTTGATCTCGTCACGCAGCGTTTCACGCTCCGGCGAGGCGTAGTCCTTGAGCGCCGATTCGCCGTCATACTGTTCGGCTTCCGTAGCCTCGATATCATCGCTGGGTGGGCGCCTTCCCTGCGCGACAACAAAATTCTTCGCGGTATTGATGGCGAT
>CBDUOW010000075.1:0-7480 GCA_965368945.1 uncultured Gammaproteobacteria bacterium | reverse complement strand
CCTGTGCCGTATAGCCCACCTATTTCAGAACATTCGCACATAACCATATGTTTTAAGGATGGTTTTTTTCGGATTTCAAGGTAATTTCTTTGATCTTGGTCATTTTTTGACCTATATAAAGTAAACGACTAATACCTTTTTAGCATACAGTATGCAGGACTTATGAGCAGACATCGCGAGGGCGAATTAGGTGCGGTGCCCTTCCGCAGTGGGCGTTTCTTCTATATTGACAGTAAATGGTACTTTTCCTGTCGCGAAGGGAGGGAAGTCGGCCCATTCACCAGTAAGCAAGCGGCCGAAATGGCGCTGGCAAAATATATCGATAATAACCAATGTGTCGATGAGCCACGCTCTGAGGACTCTCCCTCTCCGTCATATCATCCCGGCCCATAATTCATCTTCGACTCAAGCCGTTCGCAGCATGAGTCAGCGAACACTGCGCGGCCATCCTGGCCCCGGAAGTTGAGCACTCCTTGCTACAGTCTGTACAGATAACCGCTATTCCTCGTTAACCATCCAGCAATCCAGAAACATTTCCTTGTTTAAGGATTCGGATTGCGCGTTATTACTGACTTCAAGTTTATCGGTGACTTCACTGGACGAGGTAAACATTTCCAGCGTTTCAATCTCATTGATCTTATCGTTGAGGGTTTCAACCGTGACAATCAGGTTGTTCAATAACGCCTCGTTCTTTGATCGGACTTTAATGGTTAAACAGTAAGTGCTCATTCTCATTTCCTTTTGTTAAAACGGGTTGTACTCCGGATTACCCTTGAACAGCTCAGACTGGTCTGGTTGTGGATTCACTTCGACGGCAGAGACGATGTAGCGTTGACTGCCGCCGGGAACGATGGATTCGAAGGGATAACAGGTGACCAGGCTCAAGCGGGAAGTTTGTGGTTCGCTTTCTACCCACGCCTCACCGGCTTCGACAATGCTTGCCTGTTCGATCCGGTACACCTTGCGCTGGCCTTGTGGAGTATCCACATAAACCCGATCACCGGGTTGCAGATATTCCAGAAACCGAAAATGGGTATCACGGTGTCCGCTGACAAAGCTGTTGCCGTTTTCACCCAGGGTTGCCGAACCGAAATTGTGCCCCGGTCCAAACGCCAGGGTGCGACCACTGTCACCGGCCAATACGATCAGGCTGATGTTCTGACTCGGTACCGACAACCGCGCCACTGGCCAGGTATCCGCCCAGGGCCAGGGTGTAGCTCGTTGTTCGCCATTCCGTGTTTTTAACCATGCGTTCTCAAGCAACTCCTGGGCGAGCAGGGCTTTGGCGTGGATATAAAGTCCCTGCCCGATTTGCCACGTGCCCGCAATCACCAGTGCGGCAATCAACAACACATAACCAAGGCGTTTCCTGTTCATTTGTCATGCTCCCCGGTAATGCGCGCGAACAGGCGGTAATGCATGATCAGCCAGACCAGCAACAACAGCATGAAGCCGATGAGCAGGTGGAGTTCCGCCGGGGTAGCGGTTTGCGGTAACTGGCCAAATATCTTTTGATAGTTTTGTCCCTGCGGCAGATTGACCGGCAGGGCATGACTGTCGAGAGACGCATTCTGTGGACGCGTGGGGGTCACGTCGACCGCAACCAGGCTGGTGTAACGACTGACCAGGTGATGGGTCAATGCGACATTGATTACTTCTTCACGCACTTTAGTTTTATCCGCCCCCTCGTGAACACTGTCCATTAGGGCGGCGATTTTGCTGCGTGCCCAGAACACCCCGATACCTTCGCCGCTGCGTCCCTGCGTCATATTCAGTGTGGCTTGCCACGGCGCCAGCGAGCGCATGCCCTTGATGATGACTTTTTCTCCTGCAGTGGAGGTTTTCGCCGCAAGGATGATGGGTTCGCCATGATAGAGATCCGGCACGCGCTTCGGCCAGGCTTCAACCTGGACGCCGTTGGAAAACTGCACATCCAGATCGCTCATCACCGGGCTTTCCAACTTGGTAAACAAGGCGGCCATTTTTTCGTTTACCTCCCGAACATCCCCGATATAGGTAAAGGTACCGCGTCCATACTGGGCGGCCTTGCGCATGAAATAACTATTGGGTGCCGAACCGATGCCCACGGTAAACAGGCGGCTTTGACCAAGATGTTGTTTAATGAGATCAAACAGGGCGGACTCATTGCCGACACTGCCATCGGTTAAAAAGATCACTTGCCGCACATACTGGCTCTCGCCTTGACCCTTGAGCGCGGCTGTCAATGCCGGCGCCATTTCCGTTCCGCCATCGGCATCTAACTGCCGCACGTAGCTCCGCGCCCGGCGCAGATTCCGTGGGTTCGCCTCGCGTGCCTGGCTGAAGAGTAAATCGGTAGTGGAATTAAACTGGATGACGTTAAAGCGATCCCGTGGCCGTAAACGGCTCAGTGCCATTAACAAGGAACGCCTTGCCTGCTCGATGGAAGTGCCGGACATGGAACCCGAGGTATCAATAATATAGATAACCTCACGCGCCATGGGTTGTCCGCCTTCGGCACCCTGCTCCGGCGGCAATACCATTAACAGGTGATAGAACTCACCTTTTATTTTTTCACTGAATAACGCCGCTTTCGGCGCATGTCCCACATCGGGGGTCCACACCAGTTCAAAATCCCGATCCGCCGGCACATCTCCCTCCGCAAGTGTCAGGGTGATCTGTCCGACGCCATGCTTGCGTTGCGCCATGCGATGATAGAGGCTCTTCACCTCCAGTAACGGGTAACCCACATCCAGTTCTATCCGCAGCGACACGGGATTGATCTTGCCGCGTCCCTGATACACCGGTGGTGTAATACGCGAAGCAGCAGGTACCTGGTTGGTGTTTTTCGCCCAGCCCGTACCTGTGACGCTAATATTTTCCGATACCGGTTTGCCGGGAATATAACGCGGTGTGATCGCCATCGGAAAACGCAGTCCAAACTTGCCCTGGTCATAGCGCAGTACTTGCTGATATTCGATTTCAACCACAACCGTTTCCCCCGGTCCGATATTGGCGACCGAGTTGGTAAACATATTCGGTCGTTCCTGCTCGGTTAAGGCGGCCTTCTTGCCTTCACGCCTGGCTTGTTCATAGATCCGCTTGGCTTCCTGCTTTTCTTTAATCACACCTTCAATAACACGATCACCAATATGCATACGCATATGATCAACCGCCGCCTGTTCCGGCAACGGGAAAACATAAATCCCTTCCACCCATTCCTGCCCCGGGTTCCTGAAACTTTGCTTGATTCGTGCCCGCACGATCATGCCGGAGATGCGCATATCGACATCGGAATGCAGAATGGGTACTTGTTGGTACATCCCCGGTTTACCCGTCTTCAACAGTAAACTTCCTTCACTCACATCCTGTAAATTCACCTGCGGGAGTTGTTGATAATTTTCATCCGCATGTACAACATCTCCGAGTAGCATCAAGAACACCATCAAAACAATCACCAGTACCACCATGACAAATCGTTGCAGCCAGACCACAATGCCGGATTTGCTGGAGTATCCATCGTCCAGGTATTCTCGTTTTTTACGGTAACCAAGTCGGTATCGTGTTGTTCGAAACATGGGCTTTCCCCTGCTGTTTATCACTTGTTGAATTGGCCCAGCGTGCCGTCCATGACAATAAATGAAATCCTTTCTGGCGCCGGTTTTGTTATGTAGAAGTAAACGCTACGGGAATGACAATCAGTGGTGCCAAGCCTGACGGGGCGATGATAAAATATGACGAATTCTGACAATTGGCCGTGACATAAGTACAAACAAGGCCGGCTGTGCTAGGGTAGACAATAAATTCAAAGAGTTGGGAAGGACATGCCGCAACACATCGCTATCGTGGAAGATGAGCCCGCCATAAGGGAAAACTATGCCGATGCGCTCCGCCAGCAGGGGTACAAAGTTGCGTTGTATGGCACACGCGATGAAGCCTTGCAGGCTTTTCGTGCACGCTTACCTGACCTGGCCCTGCTGGATATAGGTCTGGAAGATGATGCCGAAGGTGGTTTTGATATCTGCCGGGTGTTACGCGCCAAATCCGATACGGTACCGATCATCTTTCTTACCGCCCGCGACAGCGACCTGGATATTATTTCCGGCTTACGTTTGGGTGCCGATGATTACTTAACCAAAGATATCAGCCTGCCCAATTTATGCGCACGTATTGCCGCATTATTTCGGCGTCTCGATGCCCTTACCTCCAGTCCAAGTCAGGAAGAGATTATTGAACGCGGGCCACTGCGCCTGGACATGAATCGTTTCACTGTATACTGGCAGGATCAGTTGGTGGATCTCACTCTCACTGAATTCTGGATAGTACATACACTGGCGAGGCATCCCGGGCATGTAAAGAACCGTGAGCAGTTGATGGAAGATGCGCGTATCGTCGTGGATGACGCCACTATCACATCTCACATCAAGCGTATTCGAAACAAGTTTTTGAACCATGATGCAAACTTCAATTGCATCGAAACCGTTTATGGCATGGGTTACCGCTGGCTTGAGTAACAAACTGTTCAGTTTATCAATTCGCAGTAAACTATTATTGGTTTCGGCCATTCTGTTTGTCGTGCCCTGGATTGGTGTCCGCTATATCCAGGATATGGAAGACTTCCTGCGCAGCAACCAGGAAGACAACTTACTGGGACGTGCCCAAATTGTGGCTGCCGTGCTGCAAGGCCAGGCCGATCTGTTTACCTCCCGGGGCATTCAACCGACAGGTGAAGAACATTATGCTGCCTCGCCGTCTTCGCACATGTATGTCCGTCCCCTCAACAGTGCAATACAACTTGATGGCTACCTCGATGACTGGGCGGAATATCAAGGACGCATGCAGGTATCAGACGGTTTTGGCAAGTCACCCCATCCTGATTACCGTAGCCATGTCGGCACCTACCGGAAATATCTCTATGCCATGTTTGAGGTCAGCGATGACATAATTGTGTATCGCAAACCTAATAGTCTGAGGCTGGATAAAAGTGATCATTTACGTATAGTGTTGCGAGATCGCGAGGGCCAGGTAAAACATTATATTGTCACCACTATTTCGCCAGGCTGGGTCAATGCCCATCGTATGACATACGATGCCAATGAACTCCGCGCCATCGCGCCGGAGTTGCGCATCAAGGGTGAATGGCAACAAACCGCAAAAGGATACAACATTGAAATTCGTATCCCCCTCTCCCTCATCGGTGACAACCTGTCTTTCTTTATTGCGGATGTCGATAATCCCGTGTCAGGCGAAATAGCGAACATAACCGGTAGTACAGACTCACCTGATGAACTCGGAACGATTATTATTCCCTCTCCCCAGCTTGAAGCCCTGTTAACGCGCATTGCCCGACCGGCGTCACGCACCTGGGTTATTGATCAGTACCACCGGGTTATCGCCGTAACGGGAGAGTTAATTCAGCAAAACGACCCGGATAACCCGACAGTAAAAGGCCAACCTGAGGAGCGTGGTGTTCTCAGTGGCACGGTACGTTTGCTCTACCAGTTCCTGCTGGAGCAACCGACAGAAAGTTTTGAGGACGATTTGTCTGCCGCCTCCCAATTGCAGGGTAAAGCCTTTCAATCGGCACTCGAAGGCAAACCGGCCACAGCCTGGCGGGAAACACCGGATCAGCGTGTGCGTATCCTCACCGCCACTTATCCGGTGCAGGTCGATGGCCAGACCATCGGAGCCATCGCAATTGAGGAAACCAGCAATGCCATTCTGATCCTGCAAAACCGTGCCATGGAGATCCTCATCAACCTCAGCGTGCTCACCTTCTTTATCGCCGTCCTGGTGTTGTTAAGCTACGCCACTCGCCTCTCATTTCGAATTCGCCGCCTGCGCGATCAGGCCGAATATGCTATTGGAGAAGATGGTCGCATTCTGAATGACTTCGATCGCTCCAGTACCCAGGATGAAATCGGTGATTTGTCACGCAGTTTTTCCGATATGTTAGCGCGACTGGGAGAATACAACCGCTATCTGGAATCCATGGCGAGCAAGTTATCGCACGAATTGCGTACGCCCATAACCGTCGTCCGTTCCTCGCTGGATAACCTGGAAACGGCTGACAACAACGAAGCCAAACAAATCTACCTGGGACGGGCCCGTGACGGCATGGCCCGCTTAAGCGATATCCTGACACGAATGAGCGAGGCGACGCGTCTGGAGCAAACCCTGCAATCAGAACAACGGAAATCCCTTAACCTTTGCCTCCTTGTCGATGATTGCATTGCGGGCTACCGGATCGCCTATCCAACGACCAGCTTCGAACTGGATTCACATGTTAAAGGTAATTGCACCATATCCGGCGTGGATGAACTCATCGCTCAAATGCTGGACAAGCTGGTGTCCAATGCCGTGGATTTTCACACCCCATCAACGCCGGTTGTAATTCGACTTCAACAACTCGATAACAGCATGATTCTGAGCGTACTTAATCAGGGAGAATCTTTGCCAGAACACATGCAAGACAACCTGTTTGAATCCATGGTTTCGGTACGCAGCAAAAAGGGCGAGGCGCCGCATCTTGGTCTTGGATTATATATAGTCCGTCTGATCGTTGACTTTCACGAAGGCAATGTGTGCGCCTTGAACCGGCAAGATATCCCTGGTGTAGAGATACGCATCACCCTGCCCCGACTCGATTAACCATAATTTTGAAACAAATCATATTTCGTCATAATTTATCTGCACTCTGACGGAATCGTGTCAGGCTTACGCCCGATCCTCCATCCATACTTTTCTTCAAGCCAACACCATAACGGTGTTTTCTTATCAAGTTAGAAATCAGGCATTCTACGAGGAGAAAAACATGATGAAGAATTTCAAAAAAACCGCCTACCCTTATATACTGTTAGCCGGTCTGCCCTTACTCATACTCGGTGGCTGCGCCAGCCAGGAGACAACTTCTGCCGTTGAGGAAACCGCGAAGCCCGCTACGGAAATTACCCAACCTGTCAGTGAGGTCCAGGACCCCATTGCACTGCAAGAGTCCCATGCGACCGAGTTTGATACCGAAAGCTCAAATCCGGCAACCGATATGGATGAAGATATTCAACCGGCCACACCGGCAAATATGCCACAGGAACAGCTTATCGGATTTGCATTTGATCAGGCCGAGGTTGACGCGCAATATCACGAACTACTGAAACAACACGCGCAGTATCTGTCTGAAAACAAGGACATGCAGCTCAAAATCAACGGCCACACTGATAGTTTCGGCCCGAAAGAATATAACCAGTATCTCAGTAAAAAGCGTGCTGAAGAAGTTGCAAAACTGCTGGTGGAATATGGCGCACCAGAGGGTCGTATCATAGTTAAAGGCAATGCCGACGATGAGCCTTTAATTAGTGCGGCGCATCAAAGTGAACACCGTCGTGTCGAACTGGATTACCAGGATCAGCGTTTAGTGAGTTACGAGTAATCCTGCCCTTTTGGGGCCGGGTACGTTAATTATTATCTCCTGTCCTCCACCCGGTTAACGTGCCTGGTCCCAACC
>CBDUOW010000074.1:0-7592 GCA_965368945.1 uncultured Gammaproteobacteria bacterium | reverse complement strand
ACACAGGGCAACCAGGGGTTGCAGGTAACGGCGGGATAACAACATGAGTCTAGTCTCCGTAATACTCGCGAATGGTTTGAAAATTACTGGCAATCGTGGCCGGATCATGCGGCGGGGAAATCACCGCGCGCATGCGTCCCTGAGGATCGATCAATATAAACTGGGCGCTGTGGTTAACGTTATAGTTACCGGTTTCCGGGTCCTTGTCTTCAAAGCCGTAGAGGATACCCAACTGACCGGTTAGCTTGTCGATTTCATCCGCCTTGCCGGTGACACCGATAAAAGACGGATCGAAGTAACTGACATATTGCTTGAGTAATTCGGGTGTATCGCGATCCGGATCGACCGAGACGAAATACAGGCGTGGTTCCGCCTGGTTGGCTGGATCATGCGGAATTTGTTTCCAGGCATCCTGCATCACCTTCAACGCAATGGGGCAGACATCCGGACAATGGGTATAGCCGAAGAACAGAAAGCTCCAGTGGCCCTTGAGGGTCTGGTCGCTAAACGGTTGGTTATTGTGATCCTGCAGCGTGAATGCACTCAGCGGGCGCGCGGTGTCCAGCACGGTCGCTTCCAGTCCCTGGGGCATGGAGCCATCTCGGCCCTGGGTCTGATACTGCTGGCTGAACCAGTACCCCAGCCCCAGGCTGAGCGCGGCAACGATGAGCAGGATGGCGTTGGTATGTTTGGTTTTGGTCCGGTTTTGCATGGGCGCATTATCCATGAATGGTTGGCCTGATTCTATTGGTCATTTGCAACAGGGCATGATGCAAATATGTCTTCTAAATAGAGGGGAGATAATTGAAAAAAGTTCAGGAAACGGCTATGGTTGCATGAAACATCTCAGAGAATACATCAATGTCAAATGTTAACTACCTGATTCCAAAGAATAATCGTCCCGTATGGATCCCCGATCTGGAAGCCCTCGATATCCTGGTGGACGGCATGGTGGAAATTCCCCTGCTGGGCTGGGTTGCCGCCGGCCAGCCGGTGGATCTGAGCCAGGAAGACGAACGCGTCGCCGTGCCGGTCAACATGGTGAGCAAGAACAGTTACGCGCTGCGAGTTCGTGGCCATTCCATGATTGATGACAATATCGAGGATGGCGACATCATCGTGATTGAGAAGCGTGAGACCGCCGCCAATGGCCAGTCAGTGATCGCCATGATCAATGGCGAGACCGTGACGCTGAAAAAGTTTTATGTCGAGCGCAATGGCATTCGCCTGCAACCGGCCAACCCGGACATGGCGCCGATTTACCTTCACAATGAAGAAGTACAAATCCTCGGGATTGTGACCGGCGTGATTCGCCAAACGCCGTGAAGTTTCTGGTTGATGAAAACCTGCAGCGACTGGGCAGCTGGTTGCGTGCTGCCGGTTACGACACCCTAATCGAAACGGACGGACGTTCTGATTATGATCTGCTCAAACAGGCGCTGGCGGAAGAGCGCCTGTTGATTACCCGCGATCGCAAACTGGCCGAATACCGCCGGGCACCCGGTACGGTCATCCTGCTGGAATGTGAAAATCTCGAAGACTGTATTGCGGCCTTGTCCCGGCAAGCGCCCATCGACTGGTTGCATGATCCTTTTGTGCGGTGCCTGGTGTGCAATACCAACCTGATCGAGGCCAAGCCGGAGCACTTACTGGAATTACCCGTGCGCTTGCGTGACAGTCTCGATACGGCCTATTACTGCCCCAGTTGCAGGAAGGTCTATTGGGACGGCAGCCATGTACGCCGCATGCGCACTCGTCTGCAAGACTGGCGCCAACGCTTTGCTCAGTCGGCGGCAAACGAAGCCGCTATCTAGTACCGTTGCGGTTGTCAGTTTGCCAGCGCGACGTCTTATTGTTCAATCGGGGTGTTCGGTTCATTACCCCAGTCTGACCATGAACCCGGATAGCCCTTCACGTTTTCATATCCCAGCGCCTTGAGCATGATGTAGGTATGGGCTGACCGGTGATGGGTCTGGCAATAGACAATCACGGTCTTGTCCTTGCTGATGCCCTGACTTTCCAGCATACGCTGAAGTTCCTGCGCCGGTTTGAGTCGCAAGTCGTGTTGTTTGTCCATCGCGTCCGTCCATTCCATGTTGACGGCGCCGGGAATGTGGCCGCCACGCGCGGCAAAGACTTTTTTACCGCTGTACTCGGCCGGGCTGCGGGTATCCAGCAGTTTGACATCATCATTGGAAAGGTTGTCGAGGATAAACTGGCGTGTCGCTACACCGGTGAAGTCCATGTTCACCTGGTATTCCCCCGGCGTGGGAAAATTGATCCGGGTCGAGATTTGACGGCCTTCATTGGCCCAGGCACGCAGGCCTCCGTTCAGTAGCGAATAGCGTTTATGGCCGGCGGCTTCCAGGGTCCAGAGGAAACGGGCGGCACGACCGCCACCTTCGTCATCATAGGTCACCACATGGGTATCCGGGGTCAGCCCATAGGCACTCAATACATGGGTGAGTTGGGCGGGATCCGGCAACAGCCCAAGGCGGGGCTGCTCGATGCGCACGATCCAGGCGTAATCCAGAAACACGGCATGGGGAATGTGGTACTGCACATAGGTAGTGGGCTGGGAGAGATCCACCAGTAGCAGCTTTTCATGTTCCAGCTGTTGCTCCAGTTGTTCGACCTCAATGATAAGCGGCAAGTCGAGTTCGGCCATGGCAGATTCCTTACAGTACAGAATGGCTGGTGCGTGAGGTCGTTATTATAGGCGCAATCGGAACGGAGGGAAGCCGTGCGGGTTTCTCCAGTTCCAAATCAATAACATGAACCGGATTGCGGGCATTCTTGCGCCGAATCATGACGCTCGATGGCGATGTCTGTATAATCGGGCGCTTTATTTTGTGCCGCAAAATGACAATGCCTGCCCAAGCAAGGCAGTTAGCTAACCCGGCAGATATACCAAACAATAACCGGTAGACAGACAAACAGGTGACATATGGCAATTCGTTCTTTCCATCCCCCGCAACGCACCCTTATGGGGCCCGGTCCTTCCGATGTGAGTCCCCGCGTGCTGGAGGCCCTGTCACGTCCGACTATCGGCCATCTCGACCCGGTCTTTGTGGGCATGATGGGAGAATTAAAAACCTTGCTGCACTACTTATTCCAGACTGAAAACCAGTTGACCATGCCGGTCTCGGCGCCCGGCTCGGCGGGGATGGAAACCTGTTTCGTTAACCTGCTGGAACCGGGTGACAAGGCCATCGTCTGCCAGAACGGGGTATTCGGCGGGCGCATGAAAGAAAATGTGGTTCGCATCGGTGCCACACCGATCATGGTGGAAGATGAATGGGGCACCGTGGTGGATCCCAATAAGTTGGAAGAGGCGTTGAAGGCCAATCCCGATGCCAAGGTCGTGGCCTTTGTGCATGCGGAAACCTCCACCGGTGCCCAGTCGGATGCGGCGACCCTGACCAAACTCGCCCGTGAACATGATTGTCTGACCATAGTGGATGCCGTTACCTCACTGGGCGGTAGTCCGGTGAAGGTCGATGAGTGGCAGGTTGACGCTATTTATTCCGGCACCCAGAAATGTCTGTCGGCACCCCCCGGACTCTCGCCGATCAGCTTCAGTGATCGTGCCGCCGACGTTGTACGCAACCGCAAGCATCCGGTGCAAAGCTGGTTCATGGATCTCAATCTGGTGATGGGCTACTGGGGCGAAGGTGCGACCCGCGCCTATCATCATACCGCGCCCATCAATAACCTCTATGGTTTACATGAAGCGCTGGTGATCCTGCAGGAAGAAGGGCTGGAAAATGCCTGGGCCCGGCATGAGCAGAATCACCAGGCGTTGCGCGCCGGTCTGGAAGCAATGGGCATGCGCTTTGTAGTGAAAGAGGGCGATCGTCTGCCGCAACTCAATGCGGTCACCATTCCTGAAGGGGTGGACGATGCGACAGTGCGCGCTCGCCTGCTGAAGGAATACCATCTGGAAATCGGTGCCGGCCTGGGTGCTCTGGCGGGTAAGGTCTGGCGCATTGGCCTGATGGGGCATGCCAGTAATTCGCGCAATGTGCTGTATTGCCTCTCCGCCCTGGAGAATGTGTTATCCGACATGAAAGCAAAAATTAATACCGGTGTTGGTGTGGCCGCCGCCCAGTCCAGGCTGGAGTTTTAGTCACAGCGGTTGCGAATACGCTGCGATAAAGATAACGGGGCCCTGATATCACAGGGCCCCGTGTTGTTTTTAAATCAGCCGAAAAAAGCCGCCGGTTCCCAGCAGCAATAACACAACCGCCAACAGGTAGACCATAATCGAGGCCGCGCGATTGATTTCACGCAGCGCGGTACCCAGCCATAACAGCAACACACTCACGACGAGCAGAATGACGAGTATCATGAGTTTTTGGCTTTCTCTTTATAATGCTCGGCCAGATACAACCAGGTTTCGATCACCGTATCCGGGTTCAACGAGACACTGTTAATCCCCTGTTCCATTAACCAGAAGGCGAGGTCAGGATGATCGGACGGTCCCTGGCCACAGATGCCGACATACTTGTTCTGCATGCGGCAGGCTTTGATTGCCATGCCAAGCAGGGATTTCACCGCCTCATTACGTTCATCAAACAAATCCGCCACCAGTCCCGAATCACGGTCCAGACCAAGCGTGAGCTGGGTCAGGTCATTCGAGCCGATGGAGAAGCCGTCGAAGTGGCGCAGGAACTTGTCGGCCAGCAGCGCGTTGGACGGGATCTCACACATCATAATAACCTTGAGGTCATTAACGCCGCGGCGTAGATCGTTTTCCTGTAACAGGTTGATGACGGTTGCGGCTTCTTCGACGGTACGCACAAACGGAATCATGATGGCGACATTGGTCAAACCCATTTCATCGCGTACTTTCTTGAGGGCAAAGCATTCCAGTTCAAAGCATTGCTCGAAGTCGCGGGAAATGTAACGGGATGCACCGCGAAAGCCGAGCATCGGATTTTCTTCTTGCGGCTCATAGGCTTCGCCCCCCACCAGGTTGCGATACTCGTTGGACTTGAAGTCCGACGTGCGCACAATGACCGGCTTGGGCCAGAAAGCAGCGGCAATGGTGGCAATGCCTTCGGTAAGCTTTTCAATAAAGTAGCTGACGGGATCGGCATAACCGGCCATCATCTCGGTAATCTTTTGTTGAATTGCCTCAGGCTGGGTTTTGAACTGCAATAGTGCCTTGGGATGGACACCGATGGTGCGATTGATGATGAACTCCAGGCGCGCCAGGCCGACACCGTGGTTGGGCAGGAACTGGAATTCAAACGCCCGGTCGGGCGTGCCTACATTCATCATGATCTGAAAAGGCAGTTCCGGCATGGACTCGAGATTGATTTCCCGAATATCGAAGGCGCGTTGGCCTTCGTAGATATAACCGATTTCACCTTCGGCGCAGGATACCGTGACGGCCTGTCCATCCTGAATGAGATCGGTGGCATTGCCGCAACCCACCACCGCGGGGACACCCAGCTCGCGTGCAATAATGGCCGCGTGGCAGGTGCGGCCGCCGCGGTTGGTCACAATCGCCGCCGCACGTTTCATGATGGGTTCCCAGTCCGGGTCGGTCATGTCAGTGACCAGGACATCTCCCGGCTGGATGTGTTCCATCTGGTCGATATTCTCAATGACCTTGGCAACCCCGCTACCGATGCGCTGCCCAATACTGCGACCGGTGGCCAGCACAGCACCTCGTTCGTGCAATTCGTAACGTTGCAGCACATTACCCTTGGTCTGGCTTTGTACGGTTTCCGGGCGGGCCTGCACGATGTACAGCCCACCATCGACCCCATCCTTGGCCCATTCGATATCCATGGGGCGTTGATAATGCTGTTCAATCGTCACGGCCTGGCGCGCCAGTTCAATAACATCCTCATCGCTCAGGCTGAAACGCCGCTGATCTTCCTCGGCCACCGGCTCGATCTGGGTGGAAGTGGCATGGCCATGTTCATCGGTAAATATCATTTTGTTTTGCTTACTACCGAGAATGCGGCGCAGGATAGGTAAGTTTCCCTGGGCCAGCATGGGTTTATGAACATAATATTCATCGGGATTAATGGCCCCCTGCACGATCATTTCACCCAGGCCATAACTCGAGGTAATAAAAACAACATCATCAAAACCCGATTCGGTATCCAGGGTGAACATGACGCCACTACTGGCAAAGTTACTGCGCACCATTTTTTGAATACCGGCGGACAGCGCGATCTGGCTATGATCAAAACCTTGATGCACACGATAGGCGATTGCCCGATCGTTATATAAAGAGGCAAACACCGCATGGATCGCGGTTTGGATGTTTTCAAAGCCCTTTATATTCAGGTAGGTTTCCTGCTGACCCGCGAAGGAGGCATCAGGCAAATCCTCGGCGGTGGCAGAAGAGCGCACTGCAAACGTGGTATCACTGTCGTATTTTTCGATCAGTTCCTCGTAAGCCTGCTGCAATGCCATTACCAGTGGTGGGGGGAAAGGAGTGGCGAGTATCCACTGCCGGATTTCATCACCGGCTTTCGCCAGGCCAACCACATCATCGACATCAAGCTCAGCCAGACGTTGGGTGATACGCCCACTTAAATTGTCAGTGGCCAGAAACTCCCAGTAGGCATCAGCGGTGGTGGCGAAGCCACCCGGAACATTGACGTTTGCAGAGGTGAGGTTAGCAATCATTTCTCCCAGCGAGGCGTTTTTACCACCGACCCGGCCGAGATCCGCCATACCAATTTTGTCTAACCAGAGTATATAATCGGTCAAGGTTCTATCCTTAATTAACGGCATTATTATTCTAACTAGAAAGTGTAGTGACCATAACCCACCTATGGCAAATAATAAACGCACTGTTTTCTTCGTATCCGATAGCACGGGCATCACGGCTGAGACCTTTGGTCACAGTCTGCTGAGTCAGTTCGAATCGATCCAGTTTGAAAACATTGTCTTACGATATATCGATGATCTGGCCAAGGCGGAACAGGCCTGTCATCAGATTGAGGAAGTCGCTAAAACCGATGGGCAACCGCCGCTGGTATTCAGTACCCTGGTGGATCCCAAGTTACGACATGTTATCGCCAATAGCAGTGGCATGTGGTTCGATATCTTTGAAGTATTTATCGCACCATTACAGTCGGCATTACATCAAACACCCATGCATATGGCAGGTCGTAGCCATGGGGTGGGTGATTTACAGCATTACTCCGCCCGTATCGATGCGGTGAATTTTACAGTCCAGAACGATGATGGTGTCTCGACCCGCCACTATAATGAAGCCGATATTGTGCTGGTCGGTGTGTCCCGCACCGGCAAGACACCCACTTGTTTGTATATGGCATTGCACTACGGCGTCGCCGCCGCCAACTACCCGTTGACAGAAGAAGAGTTATTGCATGCCGGGTTGCCCGTTGAACTCAGACCCTACCAGGACAAGCTGTTTGGTCTGACCATCAGCGCCGAGCGTCTGCACCGCATCCGCAATGAGCGTCGCCCGAACAGTCGTTATTCCTCATTGGCGCAGTGCCGGCTGGAACTCAACCAGGCCGATGATCTGTTTCAGGTCGCTCATATTCCGGTGGTCAATACCACCACCATGTCGGTGGAAGAAATCGCCACCACGA
>CBDUOW010000073.1:0-7643 GCA_965368945.1 uncultured Gammaproteobacteria bacterium | reverse complement strand
GCCCCATCAAAAAATTCATGGGCCTGACCTCCAGGATCATGACGCGTACAGCCTATCGGCTATAACAGGGACTAGGGACGAGTTACGAGGGACGAGGCTTATTTATATCCGGATTGACGCGATTCACTGATCTTTGAAAAGTTCTTGCAAGCTATCAAATTAAAAAAACAGATTGTTTTCTTTTTCCTCGTCACTCGTCACTCTTTTGAAATATTCCGCCCGTAGAAAATTTCCAGCATCTCATCCTGTAACTGTTGGTGGATCTTCTTTTGCTTGGCGGGTTTAAGCTCGCTGGCGTCAACACCAAATAGATAATTATCCAGCTCCAGTTCCTTGAGGATCATCTTGGTGTGAAAGATGTTCTCCTGGTACACATTGACATCGACCATCTGGTAGAGGTCCTTGGTGTCCCGGGCAATGAAGTTCTGGATCGAGTTGATATTGTGATCGATGTAATGCTTCTTGCCGCGTACGTCACGGGTAAACCCCCGCACCCGGTAGTCCATGATGACGATATCCGAGTCGAAATTATGGATCATGTAGTTCAAGGCCCGCAGCGGGGAAACGCGACCACAGGTAGAGACATCGATATCCGCCCGGAAGGTGCTGATGCCATTATCCGGATGACTTTCCGGGTAGGTATGCACGGTGATATGACTTTTATCCAGATGCCCCACCACCGTCTCCGGCAAAGGGCCCGGCCGCTCGACATTGGACAGCTCCTCGGAGATCACCGGTTCCTCGGCAATCAACATGGTGACACTGGCCCCTTGCGGGTCATAATCCTGGTGGGCAATATTAAGAATATTGGCACCAATCAGGTGGCTCACCTCGGTGAGGATGTTGGTTAACCGCTCGGCGTTATATTCCTCATCGATATACTCGATATATTCTGTTTGCTGCGCGGCGGTATCGGCATAGTTGATATCGTAGATATTAAAACTCAGGGTCTTGGTCAGGTTGTTAAATCCGCTGAGCTTTAGTTTTTTCTGATGTTTTGTGGGCATGATTGCAACCAAACTCCAAATTATTCCTTGGGCGCAAGCGGCGGATGATAAATCATCTGTACCACGTTGCCGTCCGGATCCTCACAGTAAAAACTGCGGGCGCCATCACGGTGGGTCTTGGGAATGGTGCGCATCGGCACGGCATGTGCCTTTAGAAAGGCATGCCACTCATCCACCTGTTCGGGGCGATCCAGAATAAAGCCGAGGTGATCCAGACGTTGCGGGCCCGTGGCCTTGTCACTCGCGCGATGCAACGCCAGATTATCGTTGCCCGAGGTGAGGTAAACATTATCGGCATCGGGCCGCCACTCCACCTGCATTCCCATCAAATCCACATAAAACGCCTCACACGCCTCAAACTCTTCGGCATTCAGGGCAATATGGCGCATACCGGCAGTCGGGGAGGGACGGCTCATACTGTTCTCACTACGGGCAGAAAAAATGGCTGGCTATTGTAGCCGAAAAATCAGGGTATCAGGCGGTTTCAAACACCTCACGACGCACACTGTCCCAGAGGGTGTCACCAAACTGCTGTTTCAGCACATAGGGTAAAGCGATGGAGCCTTCCGCTAACAGGCGATCGTGGAATTCCCGCAAGTCGAACGCTTTATCCATTTTTTGCAGGCGCTCGCGAGTGGCCATGATCAGGGCCCAGCCAGTGGCATACCCCATGGGGACTGAAGGAGCCCGGCTATACCAGGTTAGATCCGCCATAGCCTGCTCGCGGGTAAAGCCGAGCGCGTCCTGCATACGTTGTGCGGCTGACTCCACATCCAGGCCGCGGGTGTGCAGCTCGACATCCAGCATAATCCGCAAGGCACGCCATAAACGATCCTTTAACAAAATGAAGCGTGACTCAGGCGCATCCAGGAATCCCTGCTCCTGCATGAGTTGCTCACAATACAGGGCCCAACCTTCATACAGGGTTGCCGAGCGGTTTGTCAGACGTGGCAGCGTGCTGGCAACCGGGGTCAAATTGGCGGTGACAAACTGACAATGATGACCCGGCCAGGCCTCATGTACACAGGTGTGGCGCAGACTGGCGAGGTTATGTTCCCCCAGGGCGGCGTCAGTCTCAGCCGGGGTAACGTAATACCGCCCCTTTTGCCGCGAATCCCCGGGAGTCGGTTCCATATAGGCGGCGAAGGGGATCACGTGCCGTAAAAAACCCGGTGTCTCCACCACCTTGAGTTTTTCTGCTGCAGGCAAAGTCACCAGTTGGTGTTGCGAGACATACTCTCTTGCCGCCTCCATCCCTTCCCGATAAGCACTCAGGAGATCCGCCGCGGCTGGATGCCTGGCCTGAATCTGCCGGGTTTGCGCGGCTACATCCGCATCGCCCCGCAAACGTTGAGTTTCGGCTTTGAGCTCTGCCAGTGTAGTCTCAAACAGGCGCTGTCCAAAGGCATGCAATTCGTCAGCGGTTAAACTCAGGCCATGCCGGTAGCGCAGCAACATGTCGAAATACTCACGCCCACAGGCAAAATCACCACGGGCTATCGGAGCCAGATCCCGCTCCAGAAAGGCGGCATAATCCTCAAGCGCGTGGGCTGCGGTCTCCAGTTCGCTATCTAACTGGTACTCCGCGAAGCGGGGATGATGACGCAGTCCACGAAAATAGACGGCCCCCTCATTGGCCTCGGTTATAGCCGACTCCAGCCACAACAAAGGAATCTGCTCAGGTTCTTCGTGTAAGAAAGTGCGCGCTTCCCGTAAATAGCCGGGAATGGCTTGTAAACGGGAAGTCAGGGCATGCCGTGGATTTTCAACTTCACGCACCGTCAATTGATAAATCGCATTAACGGGCAGAAACCGGGCCGGGTCACGTCGTCGCCAGTCCTGCTCGGCCAATCGTTCCAGTTCAAGCAGCGCACCGCCGTAAAGCACATGGGCATCCAGACGAGCCGCCGGGCTTATAGCCTTGCTATCAAGCTCTTCCACGCTGTTGAGCAGCTTTTCATTCAAACTGATCAGGGCGCCAATATCGTTATCATCGCATGGCGTAAGTAAATGAGCATAACCTTCAACCCCGAGTTCGACTGCGAACTCGGGGTGAAAACGAAACCAGGCCTGGTAATAACTATCGATCAGGGCTTGCAGTTCAGGCATCACGTGTCATCTCAAGCTTCAAGTTCATGAACTTCGTAATCATGGGTGATTTCAACCCCGGCCTGGGCCAGCATAATTGAAGCGGAACAATACTTTTCAGCTGACAATTCAACGGCTCGTTTCACCTGGCTTTCCTTTAGTCCATGACCACTCACAATAAAGTGCACATGAATTCGCGTGAATACCTTGGGCTCTGTCTCGGCCCGCTCGGCCTCGAGTTCAACGACACAATCGGCAACGGGCTGACGGGCTTTTTTCAGAATGTGCATGACATCGAATGAGGTACAGCCCCCCAGGCCGAGCAACATCATTTCCATGGGACGTACTCCCAGGTTACGACCACCAAGCTCGGGGGGGCCGTCCATGAGGACGCTGTGACCACTCCCTGATTCACCGACAAAGGTCACCTCCTCGACCCACTTGATTTTCGCTTTCATCCGGCTTGTGTTCTCCTCAAAATCGCTGTGGAATGCATCTTTCACTTTCCCATCTATACTTAGTTGATGAAATACATCAGAAAAGGCCACAATTATATCACTCTGTTGCAGTGACCTTATTCTCAAATCAGACAGGAAGTGCGTCACACCATATTTACAATAACATCCGTTGGTATACCATAGGCATAAACCACCGTCAGCAACAATCAGGGAATAATTATGGTACAGGCGAGTACGCAACAAACAGGTATCGAGTCACTCGACCGTTTCCTTGAACATTGTCACCGGAAAAACTACCCGGCTAAAAGTGTCATTATTTATGCCGAAGACAAACCCGATGTGCTCTATTACATCGTTGATGGCTCGGTATCGGTATTAATCGAAGACGAAGAAGGACGTGAAATCGTCCTCGCCTACCTGAACAAGGGTGACTTCTTCGGTGAAATGGGTTTATTCGCGGAAGAAGAACCACGCAGTGCGTGGGTCCGCGCCCGTACCGCATGTGAAGTGGCGGAAGTCAGTTATGCTAAATTCCGCCAGTTATACCAGGAACACCCGGACGTCTTGTTTGCTCTGGCTGAACAAATGGGTGCTCGCCTGCGCCAAACCAGTCGCAAAGTCAGCGATCTTGCCTTCATGGATGTTACTGGCCGCGTAGCACGCACCCTGTTGGATCTCTGTAAACAACCCGATGCCATGACCCATCCCGATGGTATGCAGATTCGTATTACCCGTCAGGAAATTGGGCGTATCGTCGGTTGTTCCCGCGAAATGGTTGGCCGGGTATTGAAGAGCATGGAAGAACAGGGACTGATCTCGGTCAAAGGTAAAACCATAGTGGTCTTTGGCACTCGATAAGTGCCGGTCTTATATTTTTAACCGCGGCAAGACACAGCCGATAAAATCTGATTACGCAAATAACTCGCGTAATTTCTCCCCCGGTTCCTCGGCTTTCATAAACGCCTCACCGACCAGGAAGGCATTGACATTATGCGCCCGCATACGGGCGACATCGGCCGGGGTATGAATCCCGCTTTCGGTAACCACTATGCGGTCGTCAGGGATCTGCGCCAGCAATGACAAGGTGGTATCAAGACTGGTCTCAAAACTACGCAAATTGCGATTATTGATACCTATCATGGGCAGATCCAGACTTAATGCCCGCACCAGTTCCTCGGCATCATGCACTTCCACCAGCACATCCATATTCAGTTGCATCGCCAGACTGGCCAGCTCATTGAGTTGCGTGTCACTCAATGCCGCAACTATTAACAGGATACAATCCGCACCAATCGCACGCGCTTCATACACCTGATAGGGATCGATAATAAAATCCTTGCGTAGTACCGGCAGGGAACAGGCTTGCCGCGCCTGCTGCAGATAGGCATCACTGCCTTGAAAAAAATCAATATCGGTCAATACCGACAAGCAACTCGCCCCGCCCTTCTCATAGGACACCGCGATCTCAGCCGGCTGAAAGTCTTCCCGCATCACCCCTTTACTGGGCGAGGCTTTCTTGATCTCCGCAATCACCGCCGCTTGACCAGTCTGAATGGTCTGGACAATGTGATCCACAAAGCCGCGAACAGGCGATCCTTGTATGGCACACTCGACCTGCTCCTGCAGTGAAACCCTGGCCATGCGATCAACGATTTCTTCCGTCTTACGGTGGATGATCTTTTTCAGAATATCTGGCGTGTCATTCATGATTAACTACTGAGCAGGGACTGTTTATTTAAAACTGCTTGATAACATTACCAGTGCATCCAGCTTTTCTTTCGCCTTACCGGTGGTAATTTCTGTATCGGCTTTGCGAATGCCGGCATCCAGCGTATCGGCAAGACCGGCCGCATAAATTGCCGCACCGGCATTTAACATCACGATGTCACGCGCCGGACCCGGTTGGTTTTCAAGTACGCCTTTGATGATGGCCAGCGACTCTGCGGCACTATTTACCACTAGCTGCCTGATGTCAGCCCTCTCCACCCCGAACTGTTCCGGGGTAATGGTATAAGTGCTGACCTGACCCTCTTTCAATTCAGCCACATGGGTTGGTGCGCCCACGCTGATCTCATCCATACCGTCTTCGGCATTCACTACCAGCACATGGTTACTACCAAGTTTATTGAGTACCTCAGCCAGCGGTTCAACCAGCTCGGAGGAAAACACGCCGAGTAGCTGGTTCGGCGCACCTGCCGGGTTGGTCAAGGGACCAAGCACATTGAATATGGTGCGGACACCCATCTCCTTGCGTGGGCCAATCGCATATTTCATGGCGCTGTGATGTTTGGGCGCAAACATGAAGCCCACCCCGATTTCATTAATACATTGCGCCACCTGCTCCGGCGTCAGATCCAGGTTAACCCCGGCGGCTTCCAGCAGATCGGCACTGCCCGACTTACTGGAAACAGATCGGTTGCCATGTTTGGCGACCGTACCCCCCGCGGCGGCCACCACGAAGGTACAGGCCGTGGAGACATTAAAGGTGTTGGTGGCATCCCCACCGGTGCCGACGATATCGACGACATTTGACCCCGTGACCTGCACCCCGGTAGCCAGCTCACGCATGACCCTGGCGGCAGCGGCAATCTCATCCACCGTCTCGCCTTTCATTCGTAGTCCGATCAGGAAGCCACCGATCTGCGCAGGGGTAGCCTCACCTGTCATGATGGTGCGCATCACCGCAGTCATTTCATCCGCATCAAGATTCCGCTTTTCAGTCACGGCGCGAATCGCTGCTTGCATATCCATGTTTATTCTCCTTTAACAAGACGCACGATAGTCTCAGCACCTATCTAGTCAGGCGTAGCGTGTTCGCGGTTATGTCAATTCCAGAAAGTTTTGTAACAGTTTATGGCCATGTTCCGTCAGAATGGACTCAGGGTGAAACTGCATCCCCTCTATCGGATAGTCCTTATGCCGCACGCCCATGATCTCATCCAGTTCACCGGATTCTGTTTCGGTCCAGGCTGTTACTTCAAGACATTCGGGTAAACTTTGTTGCTCGATGACCAGGGAATGATAACGCGTAGCCTCAAAAGGGTTAATAATATCCCGAAACACCCCGATACCCTTGTGACGAATCATTGATGTCTTACCGTGCATTATGGCGCCGGCATGGACAATCTTGCCGCCAAACGCCTGACCAATACTCTGATGGCCGAGACAAACACCAAGAATGGGTTTTTTGCCGGCAAAATGCTTGATGGCCTCAACCGATATACCGGCTTCGTTCGGTGTACAGGGACCGGGGGAAATCACAATCTGATCGGGATTGAGTTTTTCCATCTTCGCAATGCTGATCTGGTCATTGCGGAATACCTGTACCTCAACGCCCAGTTCACCGAAGTATTGCACCAGGTTATAGGTAAAGGAATCGTAGTTGTCGATCATCAGTAACATGTTCGAATCCTCTCCTAGTTGTGCACTTCATCCAGTCCGGCTTCCGCCATCGCCACGGCACGGAAGACGGCACGTCCTTTATTCATGGTTTCGTCCCACTCATTGCGTGGCACCGAGTCATAAACAATTCCAGCCCCGGCCTGAATATGCAACATTTCGTCCTTAATCACGGCCGTCCGTATCGCAATCGCGGTGTCCATATTACCGGACCAGGATAGATAGCCGACGGCACCGGAATACACGCCGCGTTTCACCGGCTCCAGTTCATCGATAATCTCCATAGCCCGGATTTTCGGAGCCCCGGAAACCGTACCCGCCGGAAACGTGGCTCGCAGTACATCAATGGCTGACATATCTTTTTTGATCTTGCCGATCACATTGGAAACGATGTGCATGACATGGGAATAACGCTCCACCAGCATCTTCTCTGTCACCTCGACCGTACCGGTTTCGGCAATGCGCCCGACATCATTACGACCCAGATCAATCAGCATCAGATGTTCCGCCAGTTCCTTGGGATCAGCCAGCAGATCCAGCTCCAGTGCCTTGTCTTTTTCTTCGTCTTCACTGCGGGGCCGAGTGCCCGCGATGGGTCGGACAGTCACCACATCATGTTCCACATGCACCAGAATTTCAGGTGAAGAACCGACAACATAAAAGTCATCCAGATCCAGGTAATACATGTAGG
>CBDUOW010000072.1:0-7875 GCA_965368945.1 uncultured Gammaproteobacteria bacterium | reverse complement strand
TGTCAGCGTCATATTTCAATCCTAACAGGCTTATAACGGCAGGCCCACTTGATTTCAAACGCTAACGAGTCGGTGCGTGTGCCGCTGCGAAGTTTTCCCACTCCCATAAGCCATGTAATCAATAGTAATGGTAATATCCGCTATGCCTGTTTAGTGGCGTTGAATGGGATAGCTCGGAAATGCTAACAACTTTGTTCTGGACTATTACAGGAACGCTGAGACATATCCGGAAACACAATAAATATCTGCATGAAAAATTAAACCCAGTTTTTTGGTGCCAGAAACTTTTCATATAACTCGGCTTCAGGAGTTCCCGCGTCCGGCTGCCAGTTATAACGCCATTTTACCAATGGCGGCATGGACATCAGGATGGATTCGGTACGCCCGCCCGTTTGTAACCCAAATAATGTCCCCCGATCATACACCAGGTTGAATTCCACATATCGGCCACGCCGATAAAGCTGGAAATCCCGTTCACGCTCACCATAAGGCGTGTCTTTACGGCGGTTGACTATTGGTTGATAGGCACCGAGGTAGTGATCGCCCACGCTTTGCATAAAGGCAAAACATTTTTCAAATTCCCATTCATTCAAATCATCAAAAAATAACCCACCTACACCACGTGGCTCATTCCGATGTTTAAGAAAGAAATATTCATCACACCACCGCTTATAGCGCTGATGTACATCCACGCCAAAGGGTTCACATGCCTGTTTGGCAATTGTATGCCAGTGCACCACATCCTGTTCAAATGCATAATACGGAGTCAGATCAAAGCCGCCACCAAACCACCAGACCGGCTCGGCGCCTTCTTTCTCCGCAATAAAAAAACGTACATTCGCATGCGACGTCGGAATATAGGGATTCAGCGGGTGAATCACCAGCGATACTCCCAGGGCCTGAAAGCTGCGTCCCGCCAGTTCCGGGCGATGCGCCGTTGCCGAGGCCGGCAGGCCGGCACCATGCACATGGGAAAAGTTAATCCCGGCACTTTCGAATATCGCACCCTCTGCCATAACGCGACTACGGCCACCACCGCCTTCTTCGCGCTGCCAGGCGTCTTCGCGAAACAAACCAGTTTCATCTTCCTGTTCGAGGGCTTCACAAATGGAGTCCTGCAGACGAGTTAAATACTGTTTTACATTCTCAACATCCAGATTACTCATAATATAATCCCTTGAAAATCTCGATATTCAGGCAGGAATACTTTTCCCTGGCAATTTACCAAACTCCACGAATTACGAATTCGGTGTTTCCAGTTTAACCTTAAATCGCTTTACATCCAGATAATAAAAAACCGCCTCCAGTAACTGACCGGGGCGGTTTTTTTCAGATTCAATATTATTGCTTAGGTAACTATTACATTGCCGACTAACACTTCACCCCAGTATCAAATGACGGACAGGATATGGGTAACTTGATTAAAACCGGCGGAAATAACCAATACTGGCCGAGTCAAGGTTATAACTGAGCCCGTTTTCATCATAATCACCGTAACGCACATATTCAAAATTGAGGCCATTAACACCGTCGCCAATTAAGTCAATGCCAACACCATAAGAAGCGCCATCATAGGTGTCGTGTGCTATGTCTCCGCTACTGTCAGCCGTCAGTTTCCAGGCTGAATAACCCGCAAGCCCGTATACATTGACACGTTTAATATCGCCAAACGGTATATTGAGTTTCACCATGGCATTGCCCAGATAATTGATCTCCAGCTTCTCTCCGGGCGCATCTTCATCTTTGTTGCTTCTCATAGCCCGTACCTCTACAGACAGAATCCTACCGAGTTCCACGCCGAGACGGCCTGTGAAATTGGTTGGATCATATTTAAAGTTCTCACCTGTCGGGATCTCACCCTTCACCTGCGCCTGGCCAACCATTACGCCCCAATACAAGAAGGCGTCATCAGCGACTACCGTCAAGGGAGCGGCGAGCAGCAAAACAAAAATTATTCCCAGCTTACGCATACAAAACCCCATTGTTATTTTTTAACTTCGAATTATTAAATCTTCGATTTGGCTGAATTGAGCCCGGTAAAACATGGCACATGTCAGTAACCCAGCCTGCCACTTCCTCTTCTCACTAACGATTCCAGAACACTTAATGTCCATAAGAATAGACACTTACGTCAACTTTGTCACCTAAAATATTAAAAACAATCTCAACTAGTCTTACTTCCAGAAGGGACCATGACCCCAAGATTCAGGCTAAAACTGGCCGGCTTCGTCACAAACCACCACCCGTAATAACCCACTCGATACAAAAATTACAACATTATTAAATAAATCAATAATTTACGATAATTCCGATAAATCGATTCTGGCTCATCGCAAAAACCTGCCTGAGACTACATCACGAATCTGGGTCGGCATGGCGAGGCCGCCGACCTCACCCTTAAGCACATAATCCAGTTGATCTTCGAACTGCGCCCGTACCTGATCCGCATTTCGTGCCGGTGGATTTCCACTCAGATTAGCGCTGGTAGACACCAAAGCGCCTCCAAACGCCCGGCAGAGCTGGGCAACCAGGGGGTGTTCCGTCACGCGAATGGCAATTGTCGCATGCTCTCCCCGCAACCAGGATGAAACTCCAGATCTAGCCGGCCACAGCCAGGTCACCGGTCCGGGCCAGGTCGCGAGAACCTGTTCTTTCAAGGAAATGTCGATCTCGGCCAGAAAGGGGGTCAACTGCTCAAACTCAGCCGCAATCAGGATTAAGCCTTTATCACGATCACGTTGTTTTAGATCCAATAATTTCTGAACAGCCTGATGATTTGCAGGATCACAACCCAGGCCATATACAGCCTCTGTTGGATAGGCGATCACTCCGCCTTGCTGCAGGACATGAACGGCTTCGTTGATCTGATTTGATGACATGCCGAATGAATCAACCACGGTGCCTAAAGATAATCTTTACAAAATGCCACTCAGGATTCGGTTTCTTCCATTTCCTCGGCCTGTTCAACAAAATCGCAATCCTTTTGTGGACACACTTTTTCAGTACCGCGCCGCTTGGTGGTTTTCAGCGTCAACATAGGCCAATCACATTTCGGGCAGGCCTCACCAAGTGGCAGGTTCCAGACGGCATATTTACAATCAGGATAACGTTGGCATGAAAAGAAGATTTTACCATTGCGTGATTTACGCTTGAGCATATTACCCTGTTTGCATTCGGGACACTGCACACCGGTATCTTCCGGCTTTTCAAGCGGTTCGATGTAACGACAATCCGGGTAACCGCTGCAGCCGATGAATTTGCCATAACGCCCATGTCGTATGATTAAATCGGAATTACATTCAGGACACTTGCGTCCTTCAATCACTTCCGGTTCAGCATTGGCGTCTTCACCAACATTGCGAGTGTAATCACACTCCGGATAGTTGTTACAGCCAACAAAGCGACCGCGTCGTCCCAGTCGAATGGCTAGATTTCCACCACACTTTGGACATTTCTCATCAAGCTGTTCATGTGTCACGTCCTTGCGATCAACACTCTTGTCCTTGTCGTCAACCAGCTTCTTGAAGGGTTCCCAGAAGACCTGCATGGTTTTTTTCCAATCCATTTCACCACGAGAGATGGCATCCAGATCATCTTCCAGATGAGCAGTAAAGTCGTAGTCCACATACTGGGTAAAATGCTCGGTGAGGAATTTATTGACGATACGGCCCACATCGGTCGGGATGAAACGCTTTTTATCCATCTCCACATATTCACGTGATTGCAGGGTGGAAATGATCGATGCATAGGTCGAAGGGCGACCGATACCATGCTCTTCCAGCGACTTCACCAGGCTGGCTTCAGAATAACGGGGCGGCGGCTCGGTAAAATGTTGTTCCGGCAGGATCTTCAATAACTTTACTGTGTCACCTTCCTGCAACGGTGGCAGTAGTCTATCTTTATCATCCTTGGCCTTACTATCGTCGACACTCTCCTGGTACACCGCCATAAATCCAGGAGAAACAAGGGTAGAACCATTCGCACGAAATATGTTACCTGCGCCAGCTTCGAGGTCGACGGCCACAGTATCCATAGTGGCGTGAATCATCTGACAGGCAACGGTTCGCTTCCAGATCAACTCATATAAACGAAACTGATCCTTGCTCAATTGCGACTTAATCGCTGCAGGCTCATGATTGACCGAGGTAGGGCGAACTGCTTCGTGAGCTTCCTGGGCATTTTTGGCTTTGGTTTTGAAAATACGCGGCTCATTCGGCAGATTATCTGCACCATATTTGTCTTTGATAAACGTACGGATTTCATCCAGCGCTTCTTGTGCCAAACTCACTGAATCGGTACGCATATAAGTGATCAGACCAACGGTTTCCCCACCAATGTCAATCCCTTCATACAATTGCTGAGCAATGCTCATGGTCTTTTTGGCAGTAAATCCCAGTTTACGCGATGCCTCTTGCTGCAATGTGGAAGTGGTAAATGGTGCGGTTGGATTACGTTTGCGTTTTTTCTTATCTACCTTTTTAACTATCAACTTGCCTTCGGCAGCATCGTTCAATGCTTGTTCAGCATCGCGGGCTTTCTTTTCATTGTTAATGCTGAACTGGCTGAGCTTATTACCCTTCAGCTGAGACAGTTTGCCAGTAAATGCCTGCTTGTCGCTTTCCACCTCAGCTTCGATAGTCCAATACTCACGAGGCTTGAAGTTTTCAATTTCGATTTCGCGTTCAACAATCAAACGCAATGCCGGGCTCTGCACCCGCCCGGCGGATAAGCCTCGGCGGATCTTTTTCCACAACAAGGGCGAAAGATTGAACCCAACCAAAAAGTCGAGTGCACGCCGCGCCAATTGCGCATGAACCAGGTCACTAGATAGCTCACGTGGATTTGATACGGCTTCATTAACTGCGCGCTTGGTGATTTCATTGAAAGCGACACGGCCTACCTGTTTATTCTCGAGTAAATTGCGTTCCTTCAGAATTTCATACAGGTGCCAGGAGATGGCTTCACCTTCACGATCCGGGTCAGTTGCGAGATAAAGGTTATCAACTTTCTTCAATGCCTTGGCAATGGCATCGACATGCTTTTCATTTTTCTCGATCAACTGGTAGGTCATATCGAAATCATGTGCCGGATCCACAGCACCTTCTTTAGGCAACAAATCACGCACATGCCCATAGGAAGCCAACACACTGTAGCCCTTGCCAAGATATTTTTTAATCGTCTTGGCTTTTGCCGGGGACTCTACGATGACCAGACTCTTCGCCATCTAATTACCTTTATTCAATGTCCATAAATGCAAATGCCCGCAATTGGCGGGCACTGTTTAAATAATGTGCTTAACCAGCTCAATGAACAATTACCGGTGCCTCTTCAAACACCAGATCCTCCATCCAGGCATATGCGCCCTCGTGACCTGGCTGGTTGAATAACACCATCAGCACTACCCACTTTAACTGTTCAAGATCAATGTCTTCCGAATCCAGCGCCATGACCCGGTCAATCACCATTTCGCGCGTACTGTGGTCCAGTACCCCGCATTGTTCCAGAAACATCAGAAAGCCGCGACTATCCAGATCCAGCTTGTCCTGCTCTTCACTGGTATACAAGCGTAATGATGTGGTATTACCCGTCGCGAGACCATCAGGAGGGTCCTGTAAATTTGCCAGGCCTTCTAACCAGTCAAAGGCCTTGGCAATCTCGACCTGCTGAAAACCGGCTTCCTGCAATTCAACTCTGAGCGATTCTTCGTCAGTGTCGAATTCTATTTCATCATTCATGTAGTTTTCAAACAGGTACATCAGCACGTCGAGTACATTTTCTTTCATGTTTTCCTACCCCTCAACAGGTCTGACAATAATGTCCACTTGATGTAGATGCTATCAACCCCTGCAATTCCAATACCAAGAGCATGGAGCAAACCGCATCAGTCGTCAATCCACTTCTTTGCACTACTGTGTCCACCGCTGTCGGCTCATGGCCGATGCTTGCCAACACCCGTTTATACTCCGAATCCAGCTCAGGATCTGAGACCGCATGATCCGGATTCAGTTCTTCCCGCATCGGGGTTGCGAAACCCCCGAGTTCCTCAAAAATGTCCGCTGCGGTCTCCACCAGCTTCGCGCCCTGTCGAATCAATGAGTTACAACCCCTTGCCTGGGGATTATGAATTGATCCGGGTACTGCAAACACCTCGCGGCCCTGCTCAATCGCCGAGCGGGCGGTTATGATCGAGCCCGAACGTAACGCCGCTTCCACCACCAGGACTCCCATGCTCAAGCCACTTATAATTCGATTACGTCGTGGAAAGTTACTGGCTGTAGGCGGTGTGCCCGGCGGAAACTCCGACACCAATACGCCATTTTCACCAATCCGATGTGCCAGATCCCGATGTCGTGCCGGATAGACCCGGTCCAGTCCGGTGCCAGCTACCGCAACGGTCAGACCACCACCCGCCAGTGCACCCTCATGGCTGGCGCCATCAATACCCAGCGCTAATCCACTGGTAATCACAACACCATTCGCCGCCAGGTGCTGGGCGAAATCATGGGCGGTTTCCCGCCCAGCAGGGGTGGGGTGCCGGGATCCCACAATGGCAAGCTGCTTCTGCCTCAGAATAGCCACATCTCCGAGCACAAACAGCAGCGGGGGAGGATCTGGAATCGCTTTCAATAACGGGGGATAACCGCTGTCATCTGATAGCAGAATTTGAGCACCCGGTTGCTCCAGCCAACCTAAGTCGGCCTCTACCTGCTCCCAGTCCGGTTCGCGCAGATAGGCTACCGTCTCAGAACGCAGACCCAGTTTCTCCAGCGCGGGGCGACCGGCCTTAAGCACGGCCTCGGGCTCAGTGAATTGACGAAGGAGAGAATAAAAGGTAGCAGGGCCTATCTGTGGGGCCCGTATCAGTGCCAGCCAGTGGCGAAGTGTCTCAGTGCGTTCCGGCATAAATGTATTCCAGCCAGTTCCGTCTGGCCTGAATACCCGAATACTACCATTTGAAAGGGAAATTTACAGGGGTTTTCCCTTTTCCCCTACGGCTGAATCAGGGATTGGTTACCCTGTCGTTTATATGAATAACCCGGGTTGCCTTCATCACCAGTGCGTAGCTGACTTTTTCATAGGTACGAAAGACCATTAATATGCCGGCACGTTCATCAGGCAGAGTAATCGAGCTTGTGCTCGCCGCACCGTGGGGATCCGGAACCCTTCTCCCGGATTGATATATTGCCAATACATTGCCTGGAACCAGGCCCTCACGTTGGCCGCGATTCAGCACCACTACGTTGTACTGACCGATCATAGTAAGACCACCGAATACGGAAATGATCTGGCCATTAATTGCATCGCGTGGCGGTTGTGGAAAGAAATTGAAGTCCAGCTCACTTTCCTCGCTGGGTAGCAATATATCACCGTTCAGAGCCTCGCGCCTGGAACTAACGAGATCGAGCGTTGCAGGATTCCCGCTTCGCACCAGCCGGGCAGCAGCAACTCGAATTACTTCGTAGCCCAGGATCTCATTGGTTTCAGGATCACGATAGACCTGACCGGGGCGCATCACACCGTACTGCGCAAGGTTCGCATCGGTAACGTTTTTAGCATAAACCCGATGACCGGCACCGGTCATTAAATGTTCCTCATAACTCGACACAATATAGGGTGCATTCTCTATTTCTTCCTTCGTCACCACGCGCGGGCGATACAGGAACGGCCCGATTGCAGAACGTGGAATGGTATCAATTGCCTTTTCCAGAGTGTCATAGCGGATCCGGGGGCTTAGCTTGACGGTATCGATATCTTTTGGGGGTAAAACGGCCATCGGCTTTGTCGGTGTAGGTGGTGGCACAACACCCGCCATCCCTTCCAGTGTCAGGTAGGGCTTGCCATCCACGTAATACAGGACAATCACATCGCCGGGAT
>CBDUOW010000071.1:0-8000 GCA_965368945.1 uncultured Gammaproteobacteria bacterium | reverse complement strand
GGTAATATCCATCAGTGGTTACTCTAATATCATCATTGTTATAGTCGATGCATCAATGCATTCGGTTATCGGTTATTTTCAGAGATTCTAAAGTAAAACAGCTTAGGCGAGAGACAGGATGAGCACAATAGCGGATCGGCTGACCCGGGTGTGGACCCGTATCACACAGGCCGCATATGCGGCCGGCCGCGATCCGGCCAGTATCAGCCTGCTGGCAGTCAGTAAAACTCACGCCATAGCCGAGCTGGAAGCGGCTCTCGCTGCGGGGCAAACCGCCTTTGGGGAAAGCTACCTGCAGGAAGCCGTGCCGAAAATCGAGGCCATCGGTAATCGGGCCGAGTGGCATTTTATCGGGCCCATCCAGTCCAATAAAACACGCCAGATTGCCGCCTGTTTTGACTGGGTTCACACCGTGGATCGGATTAAAATAGCCCAACGTCTCAACGAGCAACGGCCCAGGGAACTGCCTCCACTCAATGTCTGCCTGCAGATCAATACGTCAGGTGAGGCCGCTAAAGCGGGAATCACACCCGCCGACACCCGGGCTCTCGCCGAGGCGGTCAGCATGCTGCCCCATCTCAGGTTACGCGGGCTGATGACCATTCCGGCGCGGGAACAGGACCCGGCACGTCAACGAGAGCCTTTTCATCAACTCCACAGCCTGTTCGAGCAACTGAATGCGGATGGCTTTAGCCTCGATACCCTGTCGATGGGAATGAGCAATGATATGGAATCAGCCATTACCGAAGGTGCCACCCTGGTACGCATCGGCACAGCGATTTTCGGCCCTCGCCGAGCCAAATCAACGGACCATCAACAATCGACCGACCAGATTTGAACCACGACCGAACAGAGGGTAACTTAGGCACTTATGAACAAGCACAAAATCGGTTTTATCGGTGGCGGCAACATGGCCCGTAGCCTGATTGGGGGCCTGGTGGGTGCCGGCTACCCGCCTGAGGCACTGAGCGTGGCGGATCCAAATGAGTCCATCCGCACGGCCCTGGCTGCCGACTTCGGCATCAATGCCACTGCCGATAACCAACAAATTATGGATCAATGTGATGTGGTCGTATTTGCCGTCAAACCCCAGGTCATGCAAAAAGTCACCTCAGCCCTGCAAGTCGGGCAAAATAAGGACCGGTTGTACCTCAGCGTTGCCGCCGGTATTCGTACCGCCTCCTTAGCCAACTGGCTTGGTGGCGAGACGGCCATCGTCCGTGCCATGCCGAACACCCCCGCCCTGGTACAAAGTGGCGCCACCGGCCTGTTTGCCAATCCTCGTGTCAGCCCGAACCAACGCGATTTAGCCGAATCGATCATGCGGGCCGCCGGCCTGGTGCAATGGGTGGAGGACGAAGCCCTGATGGATGTGGTTACTGCCCTTTCCGGCAGCGGACCCGCCTACCTTTTCCTGGTGATGGAAGCGATGGAACAAGCAGCTCAAAAGCTGGGCCTGCCGGCAGAAACCGCCCGACTGCTCACTGTCCAAACGGCTTTTGGCGCCGCCAAGCTGGCGCTGGAAATTGAGGAGGATCCCGCACTGCTGCGTGAAAACGTCACCTCACCCGGCGGAACAACCGAACGGGCCATCCAGGTTTTACGCCAGGAAGGACTGGAGGACATATTCTACAACGCACTCAGGGCCGCACGGGACCGGGCCAATGAACTCGCGGACGAACTGGGTAAATGAAGGAGCCAGAATGGATTACCTGAGCAATGCCGGTGTTTTCCTGATCAAAACCCTGTTCGGGATCTATGAAATCATTATCCTGCTGCGTTTCCTGATGCAAATGGTGCGCGCTGATTTCTACAACCCGATTTCCCAGTTCGTGGTGAAAGCCACCAGCCTTCCTCTAAAACCCTTACGTCGCCTTATTCCCGGTGTAGCAGGGATGGACATGGCATCTTTAGTCCTGCTGCTGGTCGTGATCATTGTCGAACTGTTACTGCTAAGTCTCGTTAGCACCCTGCCAATGCCATCGGCATTCGGCTTAGTTGCACTGGCCCTGGTAGAACTGCTCAAGCTGACTATCAATGTATTCCTGTTCAGCGTCATTATTCTCGCCATACTAAGCTGGGTCAGCCCCGGTGGATATAACCCGGTGGCCAATCTGCTCTTCCAGATCACCGCCCCACTGATGCGTCCCGCGCGGCGCATGCTGCCACCAATGGGTGGGCTGGATTTGTCTCCCATGCTGGTTATCATCGCCCTTTACCTGCTGATCCTGCTGCTCGTCGACCCGTTGCAAAACTGGGCCGGACACCTTGCCTATGGACTTCCTTTGGCAGTGCTTCGGTGAGCGACAACTTTTTTTCCTGGAAAAACGGCACCCTGCAGCTTCGTGTTTATATTCAGCCCAAAGCCAGCGGGGATGAGATCGTCGGCCTCCATGGCGACTATTTGAAGGTGCGCATTACCGCACCACCGATTGAGGGGAAAGCCAATGCGCATTTGCTCAAGTACCTGGCCGAGGTATTCGGTGTAGGACGTCACCAGATTGAAATTACCGCAGGTAAAAAAGGTCGACACAAACAACTACGCATTCAGGAGCCATCTCGTCTTCCCGATGGAATTTGCACAGAATCAACAGGCCTTTAATTTAGCTAATGGAATTGCATGATCGGGTAGAATGCCCTAGAGCAATTTACCGAAGTACCCTACAATCAATTCAACAGCTTATCATCAAATATTAAATTTCCAGGACAGGTTGCCGTTAACAACACATGAAGCACAAGAAACCGTCATAAGCGGGAACGAGAAAACGAATAAAGTGAGAACTGTTTCTCATTTTTGAAATTGTCACCATCCTCAATGAAACGCTACATTCAATAATGAGTTATCAAGTCGGATAGAAGTTTATGGCTACAGATCGTTTTACAGACCAGATGCAGGCCTATGGCAACTGGCGCAAGGAACTGGTAAAGGCCATCACCAAGTACCAGCGCTGGCTGGAAGCCAATAAAATGAGCAACCCGGAGACCGAGCTGCGCATCTTTGAGTTGATCGAGACCCTTAAGTCGGACCGCCTTACCATCGCTTTCGTGGCAGAATTTGCACGCGGCAAGACCGAACTCATTAATGCCATTTTCTTTTCCGAGTACGACAGAAGGTTACTCCCTTCTGAAGCTGGCCGTACGACGATGTGCCCGACCGAGTTACTCTATGATTCCAAGGCAGATCAGAGCTATATCCGCTTACTCCCTATAGAAACCCGCCTGGAAGACATGAGCATCCAGGAGCACAAGAAAGAACCGATTAACTGGACCACGGTACAACTCGATACCAATTCCGCCGAATCAATGGCGGAAGCTTTCAAGGAAGTGGTCAAAACCAAACGGGTACCGGCCCCGGTTGCCGCCAAACTGGGCCTAACGTCACCTGACAACGCTAATGCCGCGGAGATGATTGAAATCCCCATGTGGCGTCATGCCATAATCAGCTTTCCCCACCCTTTGCTGAAGGAAGGACTCACTATCCTCGATACCCCCGGCCTTAATGCCCTGGGGAATGAGCCAGAACTGACCATTAACATGCTACCTGCCGCCCAGGCCGTGATTTTCGTTCTCGCGGCAGATACCGGTGTCACCAAATCCGACCTGGAAATGTGGAACAGTTTTGTCAAACCCCTTGGAAGCGATAACAAGCACTCGCGTATCGTGGTACTCAACAAGGTTGATACACTATGGGATGAATTGAAGGGCGATGATGCTATAAAAAGCAGTATTCACACCCAGTGCAAATCAGTCGCCAAAATGCTGGCACTGAAGCCCGAAAGTATTTTCCCGGTTTCGGCCCAGAAAGGGCTGTTAGCCAAAATCCGCACTGATCAGGTATTGATTGAAAAAAGTAATATCCTGGCATTGGAATCGATCCTTGCCCAGGACATCTTGCCGCAAAAACAAGCCATCGTGCGTGAACAAATTGGTAACGAAATCGGCAGCATGGCACGCGGTTCGCGCGACTTGATCGCCTCACGCCTGATTGATGCCACTAAACAACTCAAGGAACTCAAGAACCTGAGCGGCAAGAATGAAGATGTAATCAGCCACTTAATGAAAAAGACCCGTGAAGAGCAGGCCACCTATCACAAAAGTGTGGAGAGTTTTCAGGCCAACAAGAAAGTATATACCGACAAGCATACCGCCTTGCTGAATATTCTGAATCTCACCAAGCTTGATAACCTGATGGCCGAAACCCGCAAGGGAATGAGTGGTACCTGGACGACACACGGTCTAAAGGCGGGAATGAAGAAATTCTTCGATATGGTTACTGACACAGTTGAAAATGCCAGTGAACAAACTGATCAGATCAATACCCTGTTGCAGACAATTTATCGGGAGTTTCACAAGGAGCACGGCCTGACCGAAGTCAAGCCGAAATTCTTCAGCATGGCCAAGTACAAACGTGATTTTGAGCGTCTGTATCACGAAGCAGAGGCCTACCGGAAGAGTCCCGTTACCGCCATGACCGAACAGTCATTTGTGATAAAGAAATTCTTCATCTCCATGGTCAGTCACGCACGTAATACCTTTTTCCAGGCCCACCAGGAAGCCGAGGCCTGGGGCAAGGCGGCAATGGCACCATTGGTATCCCGCATCAAGGAACACAAGCATCAGATGGAAAAACGCCTGGAGAGCCTCCGCAAGATTAACGAATCACGCGATACCCTGCAAAACCGGGTCTCGGAACTGGAAAAAATCGCCAAAAAACTCAAAACCCAGCTGGATGACATCAACCAGTTGATGGTGACACTCAATAAGCCGCTGGACTCATTTATCCAACCTGCTGAAGCGGATAGCGCTCAAGTCGCCTGAGCCTCTTTTGTCATCCACACCACCCACCTCATGCGTGGGTGGTTGCGTCTATCCTTGCCTCTCACTTAGACTTGTAGTTTGATCATTTGCTTACCCATTATTGATCTATGCCTGAGACAATACCCGCCGACTCAGTCGGCTTGGTTAAACCACAGATGTTGGCTTTCGACACGCCGCTGGCCCTGGACTGCGGTCGCAGCCTGTCGAGCTACGAACTGGTATTTGAAACCTATGGTGAGTTGAATGCCGACGCCTCAAATGCCATTCTGATTTGCCATGCTCTGAGCGGCGATCATCACGCCGCGGGTTATCATAGTGAGGAGGACCGAAAAGCAGGGTGGTGGGAATCCTGCATTGGCCCGGGCAAACCGATCGACACCAACCATTTCTTCGTCGTCAGCTCCAATAATCTCGGCGGCTGCAAGGGCAGCACCGGCCCTATGAGCCTCAATCCGGAGAAAAACAAACCCTACGGCCCGGACTTTCCTATTGTGACAGTGAAAGACTGGGTGCGAAGCCAGGCGCGGCTGGCTGATGCCCTGGGAATCGAGCAATGGGCGGCGGTGATAGGCGGCAGCCTCGGCGGGATGCAGGCCATGCAGTGGGCCATCGACTTCCCCGATCGACTTCGTCACAGCGTGATCATCGCCGCGGCGCCGAAACTCTCGGCCCAGAACATCGGCTTCAACGAGGTTGCCCGCCAGGCAATTATGTCCGATCCGGAATTTCATCAAGGCCATTATTACGAACACAATGTAATACCCCGACGGGGGCTGATGTTGGCGCGCATGCTGGGGCATATTACCTATTTGTCCGACGAATCAATGCGTTCCAAGTTCGGACGCGACCTGCGCGAAGGAAAACTCAACTTCGGTTTTGATGTCGAATTTCAGGTGGAGAGCTACCTGCGTTACCAGGGCCAATCCTTCGTTGAGCAATTTGATGCCAATACCTATTTGTTAATGACCAAGGCTCTGGACTACTTTGATCCCGCAGCCGATTATGGCAACGATCTGGCAAGTGCTCTGGACCAGGCCAAGGCACAATTCCTGGTGATATCCTTTACCTCGGATTGGCGTTTCGCCTCGAAACGCTCACGTGAAATCGTCAAGGCATTACTGGATAGCAAAAAAGACGTCAGCTATTCAGAAATCGTGGCCCACCACGGCCACGACGCTTTCCTGATACCCATCCCGGACTACCTGGACATCTTCAGTAGTTATATGGATCGACTCAAGGTGGGAGACTGACATGCCTGCATTGAGACCGGAACTTCGCATTATTGCTGACTGGATTACCCCTGGCAGCCGTGTGCTTGACTTGGGCTGCGGCGGCGGTACTCTGCTGGCTCACTTGCGGGACAATCGGCAGGTTAGTGGCTATGGTCTGGAGATCGATCAGGCCAAGATTGTGCAGGCCGTCGATAAAGGCGTTAACGTTATCCAGACTGATCTGGACGCAGGCCTGAACGAGTTTGAATCGAATTCCTTTGATTACGTGGTAATGTCACAGACATTACAGGCGGTCCATTACCCGGAGCGACTGCTGGAAGAAATGCTCCGTGTTGGCCGTGAAGGGATCATCACGTTTCCTAACTTTGGCCACTGGAGCTGCCGCCTGCAACTGCTGTTCGGTCACATGCCGGTCACCCCCTCGCTTCCCAATACCTGGTATAACACGCCGAATATTCATCTTTGCACCTTGCGCGATTTTGAAGCGCTGTGTAATGAAAAAGCATTCCGTATTCTGGAGCGTACCGTGGTAGACCATGCGCATCGCACCAGCCTGCCCATGCGCCTGCTGCCCAATATTATGGGTGAGGTTGCCCTGTATCGCTTTCAGCGTCGTTAGTGCAATTCCGCATTTTCTGGCTTGATTCCAAAACCATTTGCGTTCCAGGCTGTATAATTTGGGTAATAGCTATCGTCTCTATGTCAATGGCGACGTGCACGGCAGGCTGGTCTATGCTTTAGCCTATAACAAATAAAGATTAAGGATGGAGGTAAGATTATGTTCAGTGTACGTTCATTGCTTGTTGTCGCGCTATCCCTGTTTTTCTATTCTATCAGTACATCGCTGTGGGCCGAACAATCCAAGACGTTCAGTGATTATGTGGTGTACTACAATGCATTCAGCACCGACATGTTGCAGCCGGCCGTTGCTAAACAATATGGCATCAAACGGAGTAAGAACCGTGCCATGTTTAATATCTCGGTCCAGAAAAAAATCATGGACACCGTTGGCCAGCCAGTTAAAGCCAATATCACCGGAAACGCTATTAACCTTAATGCACAAACCAAAACCCTGAAGCCACGTGAAATCGTAGAGGGTACCGCAATTTACTATATTGGTGAATTCTCAGTAACTCACCGGGAAGTGCTGGACTTTGACTTCAATATCACACCTGAAGGCGAAGACAATCCATTCAATCTTAAATTCAGGCAACAATTCTTCACACAGTAATATTATCTTCAGGAAGCCTGCCCCCATATCGGGGGCAGCGCATATCCTCTGCGCAGACTGCTGACTAATGCTTTAGCAAATTACTGTGCGCCGACGTTACTGCTCCACACATGCACAATTTCCAGCAGCCCCAATATGATAATGGCCCCACCTGCCGTCCAGCGTACCCATGAATACCGCACCCAACGGCTCAATGTGGCGGCAAACAGCCCCATCGCCAGGAGATTAGGCAAAGTCCCGAGACCAAAGCTAAACAATAACAAGCCACCTTCGAGCGGACCACCACTGGCCATGGCCCAGATCAAGACACTGTAGACCAGGCCGCATGGCAACCAACCCCAAATCAACCCTAGCAAGAAGGCATGCCAGACCGAACGTACCGGTAGAAATCGTCTGCCAAGGGGTTCTATTCGCCGCCAAATCACGCCACCCGCCTGTTCAAGCCGTAGCAGGATTGGCCACCAGCCGCCCACATAAAGCCCCAGCAGGATCATAAAGATGCCGGCGAAGACCAATAGCGCTTGTTGTAACTGGTTTATAGCCACCAGTTGTAACGCCAGCGCGCTAATACCTCCCAACAAGGCACCCGCCACGGTATAGCTGCTGATACGTGCCAGGTTGTAGGCTAATAGATAAGGCAGCATGCGACGGGGTTGCTGCCTGATATCTTCCGACAAACCAAAACTGAGCGCACCAACAATACCACCACACATACCAAC
>CBDUOW010000070.1:0-8171 GCA_965368945.1 uncultured Gammaproteobacteria bacterium | reverse complement strand
TTACCTTTGTTCTCCGTTAAGCTGTTAAATTCTCTAAATAATTTTACGATTACCCTTGTAGATGGGGGCGCATTTTGCCACTTCAAGCCTGCTCATCTAGATTTGATTCCGCGGCTTCATCCTCGTCCTTTGCGCCGCCTGGCTCCCCCTTGGAAACCACCACCATCGCCGGTCGAATCAGACGCTCATTCAGGGTGTAACCTTTTTGCATCACGTTCATCACCGTATTAGCCGCATGCTCGGGGGATTCCAGCATGGACATGGCCTGGTGATACTCAGGGTTAAAGGGTTCCCCCTCGGGATGAACAGCCTGGATACCAAACTTCTCGATGGTGGAAAGCAGCATCTTGAGCGTCAGTTCCGTGCCTTCACGCACCTTCTCCATGGTCGCGCCCTCACCGGCAGCCGCCTCGGCCCCCAATTCCAGGCTGTCAATCACCGGCAGCAGCTCCTGGGCGAAACGCTCCAGGGCATACTTATGAGCATTTTGGACTTCCCGCTCATGCCGCCGGCGAAGATTCTCCTGCTCAGCTTTCACCCGCAGCAATTGGTCCCAGTGCTCTTTGGCCTTGGCCTCGGCTTCCGCCAATTGCTGTTGTAAATGCTCGTCCGAGGCGGTGGACTCGTTCTCGATTTCCTGTTGGGCCGTTGCTTGCTTTTCGTCCAAATTTTCCTGTGGGACGTGTTTATTGCTCATGGTTACTCCGCTTTCATACTCAAAAATTGGATTAATAAATCAGAACTGTGCTTGATATAGGGTTGTTCAGTCTGAGCTCAAGAGTGAACTCAGGATTTTTGCCGTCACATCCACCACCGGGATAACCCGATCGTAGGCCATGCGGGTCGGGCCGATCACCCCCAGGACCCCGACAACCTGATCCTCCACCTTGTAGGGCGCGGTCACCACGGAACACTCTCCAAAAGCGGAGTAGCCGGACTCTTCACCGATAAAGATCTGCATGCCCTCGGCATGGATGGAATGGTCCAGGATATGCAGGATATCGCGCTTGGTACTGAAGGCCTCAAATAACTGGCGCAGTTTGTCCATATCCGCCATTTCAGCGTAATGCATCAGGTTGGATTCGCCGGCAATCACACAATCATCCGATTGACTGGTCGCAACGATCTGGTCCGCCATTTCCACGGCCGTTTGCATCAGCGTATGCATATCGTCTCGAGCCTGCTCCAGGCTGTTGACGATATGTTGTCGAATTGAGCTGAGCTCCTTGCCCGCGAACTCCGCATTTAAATAATTGGCAACCTGGTGCAGCTCCTCAGTCGAGAACTGGCGATTGGTATGGATAATCCGGTTCTGCACCTCCTGGTCGTTGACGACCAGGATCACCAGAATCCGGTTGGATGTCAGAGGCAGAAATTCAATATGCTGCAGGATCACGGTATCCCGGCGCGGCAACATAACCAGCCCGGCCAGATTGGTGACCTCGGACAACAGCGACGAGGCCGAACCGATGATTTTCTGTCTTTCTGTGGTATCGAGCTTGAGCTTGAGTTGGTCCACCACGCTGCTGCGGAGCGGTTTAATAGTGAGAAGCCGATCAACGAACAACCGGTAGCCCTGCACTGTCGGAATCCGCCCCGCCGAGGTATGGGGAGAGGCTACCAGCCCCAAATCTTCCAGATCGGCCATCACATTACGGATGGTGGCCGGACTGAGATTCATGCCCGAATCACGCGCCAGCGTGCGTGAGCCGACTGGTTGGCCATCCAGAATATAACGCTCCACCAATGTTTTTAGCAGAGTTCGAGCACGATCATTTATAATGGGATCATTCGACACGACGGTAACCAGGTAATAACAATAAACAAACAGGCATGAAACACAATTAGCACTCAAAATTATAGAGTGCTAATCAGCAAGAAAGTTACAATCCAGCGCCGCTACTGTCAAGAACACTGCGCTTTCCCGGCTGTAACCTGACTGTGACTAAGTTTCTGTCTGAACAAGGAATTTTTCATGGATAATGCTTTCAACTGCATTGGGCTGATAGGCAAGTACGGCGATCCGGGGGTGGCGGGCACCGTGCTGGATCTGAGCCGTATCCTGCAGGAGCGCGGCTGTGAAGTCATTCTTGAAGATCAGACAGCCGAGTCTATGGCCGATCTTCATCTTCCCTCTGCCAGCCTGGCGGATATTGCCACCCGCTGTGATCTCGCCATCACTGTCGGTGGGGATGGCACCTTACTCAACGCCGCCCGTAACCTGGTTGACAACAATGTAGCTTTGCTGGGAGTGAACCTGGGACGCCTGGGTTTTCTGGTGGATGTTTCACCGGAAGAAATTCACAAGCGCATGAATGAAATTCTGGATGGCAAGTTTGAGGAAGAACACCGCATCATGCTCACCACCACCATTCAACGCCATGACGGCGGTGCCAGCAGCATCGGTGACGCCCTGAATGATACCGTCATTCATAAATGGGAAGTGGCGCGCATGATCGAGACGGAAACCTACATTAACGGTAAATTCGTCAATAACATGCGCTCCGACGGCCTTATCGTCTCAACCCCGACGGGATCCACCGCCTATGCCTTGTCAGCCGGTGGCCCCATTCTGGAGCCGGACATGCAGGCCATGATTATTGTGCCAATCTGCCCGCACACCATGAGTTACCGACCCATCGTGATCGACGGCAACAGTGAGATTGAAATCTACGTGAAGGAGAATCCCCACTCCCATGCACAGGTCACCTGTGACGGCCAGATTAATCTCGGTGTGGTGTCGGGGGACAAGGTGCATATCCGTAAGAAGGACAAGTTCCTGCGGCTGATCCATCCGCTCAAACACGACCATTATCACATTCTGCGTGAGAAGCTGCACTGGGGCGGGCACTCCTGATATCGCCTATGCTGACTCATATCCATATCTGGAACTTTGCCATCGTAGAAAGCCTCGACCTGGAACTGGAAGCCGGCCTGACCGTCCTCACCGGAGAGACCGGTGCGGGCAAATCCATCCTGCTTGATGCCCTCAACCTGGCGCTCGGTGACCGGGCCGACACCGGGGTCATTCGCCATGGGGCCGATAAGGCGGAAATCAGTGTCACCTTCCGCACCCATAACGTGCCTGAGGCGGAAGCCTGGCTTCAGGAACGGGAGCTGGATAGTGCCGAGGAATGCATTATCCGACGGACCATAAGCACCAGTGGGCCTTCCAAGGCTTTCGTCAATGGCAAGCCCACGCCCATTCAGAGCCTGCGCGAACTGGGTGAAATGCTGGTTGACCTGCACGGCCAGCATGAACATCAGTCCCTGCTCCGCCGCGATGCACAACGTCAATTGCTGGATGACTATGCCGGCCATACCCCGCTGCTGACTGAGCTGGGAAATGCCTATCAACAGTGGCGTGTGCTGGAAGCCGAACTGGTGACGCTCACCCAGGCCAGTTCAGACCGGGACGCCCGCCTCGAACTGCTGGCCTACCAGGTCAAGGAACTCGATGTTCTGGATCTTGCTGAGGGGGAATTACCCCAGTTGGAGGCTGAACACAAGCGCCTGGCCAATGCCAATCAGTTGCTGGAAACGGGCAACCGCATTCTGCATTTGCTGGAGGACAATGAAGAAGCGGCGCTGGGGGCCCTGCTGGGCCAAAGTTGCGGCGATATTCAGCAACTGGCGCAATCGGATGCGGCACTTAACAGCGTGGCGGAGTTGCTGGACAGTGCGACCATTCAGGTCCGCGAGGCCAGCAGCGATTTGCGCCACTACCTGGACGGACTGGAACTGGATCCTGATCGCCTGAGCTGGGTGGACCAGCGCCTGGCCACCATTCAGGACCTGGCCCGCAAACATCATGTGCAAGCGGAGGAATTGCACATCCTGTTACCCCAATTACAAACTGAACTGACCAACCTGAAACAGGCCGAGGTGCGTTCGGACCAGATTCGCCAGGAAGTCGATGCCGCCCTGAAGCAGTACCACACGCTGGCCAAGAAGCTTAGCCAAAGCCGTGACAAAGCCGCCAAAGCCCTCAACCAGGCCGTGACTGACAGTATGCAGACCCTGGGAATGGAGGGAGGACGCTTTGAGATCCAGCTTGAGCCCCTCAGCGATGACACTCCCGCACCGATGGGCATGGAACGGGCCGAATTCATAGTCAGCGCTAACCCCGGCCAACCGCTCAAGCCCCTGACCAAGGTTGCCTCCGGGGGGGAGCTGTCGCGCATCAGCCTGGCCATTCAGGTCATCACCGCCGCAGAGACGCGAATCCCCACGCTCATTTTCGATGAGGTGGATGTGGGCATCGGTGGTCGGGTTGCGGAGATTGTGGGACACCAGCTGCGTGCCCTGGCCGCACACCGTCAGGTCGTCTGTGTGACCCACCTGCCCCAGGTGGCGGCACTGGGACATCATCATCTGCAGGTGAGCAAACGCTCCGACACCGACACTACCATCAGTGAAATCCAGGAACTCTCCATCGACCAGCGGGTGGGCGAACTGGCCCGTATGCTGGGCGGAATCGAAATCACGGAACAGACCCTGTCCCATGCCAGGGAAATGATCGAGCGCGCCCAGGCAGGTTAATAACGATCAGTCCCGATGTGGGAACTGTTCAGAACTAACCAGGGCTAGATAAATAGGGATTCGCTATTTCTTCTGGCAATCCAGGCAGACGCCATAGATGTAGAGCGCGTGGTCAGTCATATCATAACCTTTCTCTTGCGCAATTTTATGCTGCCGGTCTTCAATCGTGGGATCCATGAATTCGTCCACCCGGCCGCATTTCACGCACAGAATATGGTCGTGGTGTTCACCTTGATTGAGCTCGAACACCGAATGGCCTTCCTCAAAATGATGGCGTGTCACCAGGCCAGCGGCCTCAAACTGGGTCATGACACGATAGATAGTCGCCAGCCCCACTTCATCACCGCTTTCCAGCATGGCCTTGTAGACGTCTTCGGCGCTCATGTGGCGCACATGACTGTCTTCCAGAAACTTGAGGATCTTGAGCCTGGGTAAGGTTGCCTTAAGGCCGGCTTTCTTCAGGTCCTGACTTTCCATCAAATCCTCATGCTTGTTTGGCTGTATGCCGTGCCCGGCTTACGGTACACTGTGCGGCGAAAATTATACCTGATATTCAAATTCGAAATGCGAAAAGTTCTCATTACAACTCTTATTCTGGTTGGTCTGACCCTGGGCGCCCCGGGCTGCTCGGCCTACAAAATCGATATACGCCAGGGCAATACCCTTGACCCGGAAGTCATAGACAGTCTGCGTGTCGGTATGAGTAAACAGCAGGTGGTATTTCTGATGGGAACACCGCTGGTGCAGGATCCGTTTCACCCCAACCGCTGGGACTATGTCTACACCTTCAAACCCGGTGGCGGCAAAATGACCCGTCAGCACGTTTGCCTGTATTTCGAGGGGGATCGGTTATCTAAAATTGACAAGGCTGGCATGCAGTCGGAAAAAGCAGCGGCACCCTAGAATCAATCGGAATCAGTCCGCTTTTTCTGACTGTTTTTATCCTTCTTCTCGGCACGTTTACGGCGGGACTCCTTCGGATCGGCAATCAGTGATCGATAGATTTCGACCCGATCCTTCTCGCGCAACTCGGTATCGGCTTTGGCGATTTTGCCAAATATACCGGTTTTGTTTTGCGTCAGATCGATTTCCGGAAACTGCTCCAGAATGCCTGATAACTGGACAGCCTGTTCCAGGGTGGTACCGGCATCCACGTTGAGGGGGATGATGACCTGCTCATGCTCCTTCGCATAGGCCACCTCGACCAGGATCTTGCCAGCGTCAGCCATAGATTTTCTGCGCCCTTTGTATGAATGCATCCACCAGAGAACCCGCAATTTTGCTGAATATAGGGCCGAATGTCATCCCCAACAGCTTACTGGAAAATTCGAATTCAAGATCCAGCCCGACCTTGGAACCCGCATCCCCGAGTGCCTCGAAACGCCATACGCCATTGAGATACTTGAAGGGCCCTTCCACCAGTTGCATCTCAATCGATTTACCGGGCTGCAAATGATTGCGGGTGGTAAACGACTTGTGGACCCCGCTGTGGGAAATATCCAGACTGGCCTGCACCTCGTCCTCGTTGCGGCTGATTTCCTCGGCTGCACCACACCAGGGAAGAAACTGGGGATAAGCCGGGATATCGTCCACCAGTTTGTACATTTGCTCGGCACCGTACGGCACCAGTGCGCTCTTGTGTATTGTCGTCATCGGACTGAGTGCTACCTTGCTACTTCCTTAATACAACAACTTTTTAAATCACACCAATCGCGCGCAGGAAAACGATGATGACCGCGATCGGGGTAACATAGCGTACCAGAAAATGCCAAACCTGGTAGGTAAAGCCGGTCCCCATATTGAGTTCATCCACACTGGCATCCTCATGCATGATCCAGACTGAAAATATGGCGATCAACAAGCCACCCAGCGGCAGCATAATATTGGCCGTCAGATAATCCAGCAGATCAAAAATCGTGCTATCCCGAAACGGTTCAAACATCGACAAGGGATGCACGTCGGACCAGATGTTAAAGGAAAATACTGTCAACAGCCCGAACAGCCAGCAGGTAATGCCCATCACCACCGAGGCTTTCATACGATCCATGCTGCGGTTTTCCACCAGCCAGGCCACGGCAGGTTCAATCAGGGAAATACTGGAACTCCAGGCCGCAAAGGCCAGCAGAATAAAAAACAGGGTGCCGAAGAAAATACCTCCCGGCATATGGCCAAATGCCAGTGGCAGGGTCTGAAATATCAACCCCGGTCCGGAACCTGGCTCCAGGCCATTGGCAAACACAATGGGGAAAATCACCATGCCGGCAATCAGCGCTACCGCGGTATCCGCCCCGGCAATCATGAACGTGGTCTTGGTAATGGAGGCATTCTGCGGCAAATAGGAGCCATATACCATGATCGCGCCCATCCCCAGGCTGAGGGTAAAGAACGCATGGCCCATGGCAATCAACACCGGATTCCAGCTCAATTTTTCAACCCCGGCCTCGTTGGTGCTATACAGCAGCGCATGAAAGTCCGGTGTGAATAAAAAACGAATGCCTTCGTCGAAGGCCGCCGTGTTCATGGCATAGCCCAGGAGAATAATCAGCAGAATAAACAAGGCCGGCATCAGGAACTTGACCGCCTTTTCCAGCCCACCGGCAACCCCGCGCGCGACCACCAGCATGGTCATCACCATAAACACCGTATGCCAGAACAACAGGCTTTCCGAGTCGCTCAGAAATTTGCTAAAGATACTGCCGACGCCGTCCGGAGTAACATCGGTAAATGTCCCCGTCGCAGTCCGAAAAATATACGCCAGTGACCAGCCGGCGATGACACTGTAATAGGAAAGAATCAGGAAACCGGCCACCACGCCGAGCCAGCCCAGCCATTGCCAGTGAGGATTGTGGCCCGCTTCGATGGCCAGTGTGCGCATGGTGTTAATGGGACTTTGGCGGCCGCGACGGCCCAGCATAGTCTCAGCCATCATGATCGGCACCCCAATCACGGCAATGCAAACGAGATAAACCAACACAAACGCGCCACCACCATTCTCCCCCGTGATATAGGGAAATTTCCAGATATTCCCCAGCCCGACTGCGGAACCGGTTGCTGCCAACACAAATGCCCAACGTGACGACCACTGCCCATGAATGGATACGCGCATACTGCTATAAACCTCTCGCCTGAAATTCCTGTTTGTTGCTTATTTTTATTGAATCGGTCCTGGCCGATTTTCGTAGTATCAATTGTCAAGAAAATACCCCTGCTTCTCAACTCCTAATGTCCAGATTTCAATGATTTAGGCCGTATCCGCCACTTGACAGGCCCGGTATAATCGCCGCCATGAGTAATGCAAAGAAGAAAAAACCATCCGAGAGCAACACAATCGCCCTCAATAAAAAATCCCGTCATGACTTTATCCTGGGCGAACGTTACGAAGCCGGTCTGGTGTTGGAAGGCTGGGAAGTGAAAAGCCTGCGCGCCGGACGGATTCAACTGCGGGACAGCTATGTGATCGTCAAGGATAACGAGGCCTGGTTACTGGGTGCACTGATTACCCCGCTCCCTACCGCCTCCACCCATATCCATCCCGATCCAACACGCACCCGTAAACTGCTGCTACACCGGGAACAGCTCAACAAACTCATCGGGGCGGTGGAACGCAAAGGCTACGCCCTGATACCGAC
>CBDUOW010000069.1:0-8483 GCA_965368945.1 uncultured Gammaproteobacteria bacterium | reverse complement strand
CCTTTCAAAGCCATGGTATTTACCCCCATTGATTGTGGTTTTAAGATACAGCCTGTTGAAACAGACATAAATTTAGACTGATTCTAAATCGTTTGCCAAAGATAGTCGACCTCCCCAACAGTGTCAACTGTTTGTGCCCAAGGGATATGACAATCATGAGATCAGGTCTGGAACCGCTGATTTGACCTTGGGGTGAGGGCTGCGCTAACGTTGCAGCCCTTTTAATATTTATGCCAGTAAGAGTTCTGACCGTGGTCAAAAAAACTGCCAAAAAATCTGTGTCACAATCCCGCGATCTTGATTTTGAAGCCGCTATCAAGGAGCTGGAAAGCCTGGTGGAACGCATGGAACAGGGTGATCAGTCCCTCGAACAGTCCCTCAAGGATTTTGAACGGGGCGTCGAATTGACCCGTACCTGCCAACAGGCTTTGAAACAGGCGGAACAAAAAGTCCAGCAATTACAGGAACAAACAGGGCAGGCCGTCCTGACCCCTCTTGATGATGATTGATTCAGACCCCCTGGCGTCGCAGATTCAATTCTGGCGAAAACGAGCCGATCATGCACTGGAAAAGTGCTTACCCAGTGAAGCCACCATTCCGGAACGGCTGCATCAGGCGATGCGCTATACGGTGCTGAATGGCGGCAAACGCATTCGCCCAATCCTGACTTATGCCGCCGGCCATGCGGTCGGCGTCCCACTTGCCAATCTGGACGCGCCCGCCTGCGCGGTGGAATTGATCCATGCCTATTCCCTGGTGCATGACGACCTGCCTGCGATGGATGACGATGACCTGCGGCGCGGTAAACCGGCCTGCCACAAGGCCTTTGATGAAGCCACGGCCATTCTCGCTGGCGATGCCCTGCAGGCGCTGGCCTTTCAGGTACTGGCCCACGGGCAAACGGCCATCCCGGCAGAGCAACGACTGCAAATGCTGGATTCATTGGCGATAGCCAGTGGTTCAAGGGGGATGGCGGGAGGACAGGCCATCGATCTGGCTGCTGTCGGCAAAACGCTCAATGTTGCCGAACTGGAAAATATGCATGTCCATAAAACCGGTGCTCTGATCCGCGCCAGCGTCAAACTCGGTGCCCTGTGCCAACCGGATATGGACGGTGCCACCCTGAAAAAGCTCGATCATTTCGCCAAATGTATCGGCCTCGCTTTTCAGATCCAGGACGACATACTGGATGTGGAAGGCGACACCGAGACCCTCGGTAAACTACAAGGTGCCGATCAAGCGTTGAACAAGCCCACCTACCCCGCCCTGCTCGGGCTGGAAAGTGCGCGGGAAATGGCGCGTGAACTGCATGAAGATGCCCTCCACAGCCTCGATGATCTGGGTGAAAAGGCCGATCCGTTGCGCTGGCTGGCCGATTACATTATTCAGCGATCACACTGAATGGATTCATAATTCCCGCACCCTACAGCGGGTCATATTTCACTTGCATGTCAGCCTGCATCGGCCCATGATCTTTTATTAACCCGAGCCACTTTCGAGTAGTTATGTCTGACACGCCCGAGTTCCCGCTATTGGCGAGTATTAATGACCCCGCCGACCTGCGTGAGTTATCCAATCAGGAACTCAAGGCGCTGGCCGAGGAATTGCGCCAATTTCTGATCCATTCCATCAGCCAGACCGGAGGCCATCTTGCCGCCGGTCTTGGCACTGTAGAACTGACCCTCGCATTGCACTACGTGTTTGATACCCCCAATGATCGCCTCGTATGGGACGTGGGACACCAAAGCTATCCGCATAAAATCCTCACCGGACGACGTGAGCAAATGCCCAGCTTGCGGCTACGCGGGGGCCTGGCCGGATTCCCCAAACGGGGAGAAAGTCCCTACGATACTTTTGGCGTTGGCCACTCCAGCACCTCCATCAGTGCAGCCTTGGGAATGGCGATTGCCGCACAACAAGAGCATAGCGATCGGCGTGTGGTTGCTGTCATTGGCGATGGCGCTCTCACTGCCGGAATGGCATTTGAAGCGCTGAATCACGCCGGAGACCTGGACACCAACCTGCTGGTAATTCTCAATGACAATGACATGTCGATCTCGCCCAACGTCGGCGGCATGTCGAATTACTTTGCCAAGGTCCTGTCCGGCAAACTGTATTCCACTGTGCGCGAAGGCAGTAAAAAAGTCCTCGGGGTCATGCCGCCCGTGTGGGAACTGGCGCGGCGTGCGGAAGAACATGTGAAAGGTATGGTCGCCCCCGGGACCCTGTTTGAAGAATTGGGCTTCAATTATATTGGACCCATCGACGGCCATGATCTGGATACGCTGGTTACTACCCTGCGTAACCTGCGCGCCCTGAAAGGCCCGCAATTCCTGCATGTTGTCACCACCAAGGGCAAGGGCTTCACCCCGGCGGAAGAAAATCCCTGTACCTACCACGGCGTGGGACGCTTCAACCCGGAATCCGGCAAGCTGGAAAAGAAATCCTCCAGCGGCCCCACCTATACCCAGGTATTCAGCGACTGGTTATGTGACATGGCCGCCCAGGATGAAAACCTCATCGGCGTCACCCCCGCCATGCGGGAAGGCTCCGGACTGGTCCGATTCGCCGAGCTATACCCGCAACGGTATTTCGATGTCGGTATTGCGGAGCAACACGCCGTCACGCTCGCGGCCGGTATGGCCTGCGATGGTATGAAACCCGTGGTCGCCATCTACTCCACCTTTTTACAACGCGCGTATGATCAATTGATTCATGATGTGGCGTTACAGAATTTACCGGTGTTGTTCGCCATTGATCGTGCCGGCGTGGTGGGTCCTGACGGCCCGACCCATGCAGGCAGTTTTGACCTGAGTTTCCTGCGAGCCATTCCCAACATGGTGATCATGGCGCCGGCTGATGAGAACGAATGCCGGCAAATGCTCACTACCGGATACCAATTCAACGGCCCGGCGGCGGTACGCTATCCCCGCGGCCAGGGTCCGGGGGTCGAAATCGACACATCTCTGACTCCTGTCCCCTTTGGTAAAGGGAAAATTGAACGCCAGGGGCAGCGTATTGCCTTCCTGTCCTTTGGTTGTCTCCTGCCAGAGGCACTGGCTGCCGCCGAGCACTATGATGCCAGCGTGGCCAATATGCGCTTCATCAAACCCCTGGATGACAAACTGTTACTCGAACTGGCTGCCAGCCACGACTTACTGGTCACGCTGGAAGATAACGCGGTAATGGGTGGTGCAGGCAGTGCCGTCAATGAAAGCCTGGCGGCCCACCGGAAGCTGATCCCGGTACTTAATCTCGGATTGCCCGATCGCTTCCAGGAGCATGGCACGCGGGAGGAATTGCTGACTGACGCGGGCCTTGACAGCAATGCTATAATCGCCGCCGTTGATGCCTATTTGGATCATGAACCACTTGCCAAAACCGTAACACTCGCTTAAAGTCCTAGCAATTTAGTCGGATATTACCATGGCCGCCAGTTACACCCTTAAAATCCTGACGGATTTTGCCGCAGCCCATTACCTGCGCAACTATGAAGGCGTCTGCAGCCGCCTCCACGGCCATAACTGGAAGGTCGAGGTACAGGTGCAGGCCCGGCAACTGGACGAGATTGGCATGGGGGTGGACTTTAAAGTCATCAAGGATGCCACCAAGTCCTTGATCAGCGGGCTGGATCACTACAATCTGAATGAACGGCCGCCGTTTGACACCATCAACCCGACTGCCGAGAACATTGCCGCTTATCTTTATGCCGGGCTGTCGCAGCGGTTGAACACCGAGACGGTGAAAGTGGATGCAGTTACCCTGTGGGAAACCGACCGGGCCTGTGTCACCTACACAGAGGAATAAAATAGAATGAGTGCTGTTATCGAAGACGTACAGAGTAGAAGAGACACCCGCCAGATCCCCATCAACAAGGTGGGTATCAAGGATATTCGTCATCCGGTGCGGGTGCGGGATCGCAGCATGGGTGAGCAACACACCATTGCCTGCTTCAACATGTATGTCAATTTGCCGCACAATTTCAAAGGCACCCACATGTCGCGTTTCGTGGAAATCCTCAATCAGCATGAACGCGAAATCTCGGTCGAGTCCTTCAAGGACATGTTGCGGGAAATGGCCGAACGCCTGGAAGCCGAATCCGGGCATATCGAAATGCGCTTCCCCTACTTCGTCAATAAAACAGCGCCCGTCTCCGGGGTTCAAAGCCTGATGGACTACGATGTCACCTTTATCGGAGAAGTCCACAACGGAGTCGATGACATGACCATTAAAGTGGTGATTCCCGTCACCAGTTTATGCCCTTGCTCCAAGAAAATTTCCGACTATGGCGCACACAATCAGCGTTCTCACGTCACCGTGAAGGCGCGAATCAAGGATTTCATCTGGATCGAAGAAATTATTGAAATGGTTGAACAGGAGGCATCCTGTGAGCTATATGGTCTGCTCAAACGCCCGGATGAAAAACAGGTTACCGAGCGCGCCTACGATAATCCCAAGTTCGTGGAAGACATGGTGCGGGATGTCGCGGCACGCCTTAATAGTGAAGATCGCATCAGTGCTTACGTGGTGGAATCTGAAAACTTTGAATCCATCCACAACCACTCTGCCTATGCCCTGATCGAAAAGAACAAGGAACAGGACAAATAATGACGACGGGTGTTGAGGTTAAGGCAGCAGCCGCTAACCCTACCACTTCTTTTCCAGCATTAATAACTGGCCGTCACGTTTCATGTTGACTTGATTAAGGAATGACATCCCCAGCAGGGCAATAGTTGGAAAATCCCCATCGATCACTGCCGCCTCAACATTATTTATCACGATATCACCAATCCGCACACTATCCAGTTTCAGTGTGTATATCTTGGCATAGCCACTGGCGGTTGTGGAATAACCTTCTTTACCTTCGTAGCGAAAGTTAATACCCAGCTTACGCGCCTGATTGGCGTTTATGGCAATAGTGGACGCACCGGTATCAACCAGGAATTTCACCGGTTGGCGGTTAATAAATCCGGAGACTATATATGATCCGTCAATTGGGCGTATGAGTGCACCGGCTTTTTCGGGCGCGGAAAACGATGAGCTGACATGGGTTCCCAAACCATAGGTTTCCCGCTGACCATTGATTTCCAGCACGGCCTGCTCACTGTCAGCCGCGATCAGTTTTATCCCCTCCGGTGAGGCCTCGCCGATACGTAATTTATATTGCTTATCGTCCACCCGCAGGATGGCCATGTCCTTGAACAGGCCAAGCACCAGAATATCAGCCGCCTGGCTCAGGCTGCTTATCAGGCATAATGTTATTAACAAAACTGTACGAAGCATATCACCCTCATCCGATCAGCGTTGAACCCGATACCTTTCCCCTTGCGCCTGTTGCAGGTTAACCTCGAGTCGTTCTTTATTCCAGCCATGTACTTTGTCATGGGCCTCAACAAATACCGTGTTCACCTCGACCGGAATCTTTATGCCGGACAAACTGCGGGTGAAAGGTTGTTCGTTCTCATGGGGATGATACAGGGTACGATGTCCCAGCACCTTTCCATCAGCGGTCACTACGCGCCAACCATCGGCATAATGGTCCCAGCCGGTATCCGCGTGCTGCAAGGTCACTGATACCGTCCAGCTTGCAGCGTGTTGTTCAAATTCAACCTGACGTATCACGGCCTGATTAGCAAATACTAACCCAGGCAACAGCATCACTAACAACAGGCCATATTTTTTCATAGCATATTCTCAAATATATAAATGATAGCCTGTAAACTCAAAGCCGCATACACAGCGGCGCCCACATCATCCACCATAATTCCCAGGCCACCACTCACACGGCGATCCAGGAGTCGAACCGGCCAGGGCTTCCAGACATCAAACAGGCGAAACAGAAAAAACCCGACGATGACCCAGCGCCAATCAAACGGTACAGCCGTCATGGTCAGCAGGTAACCGACCACTTCATCCCAGACTATCGCGGAATGATCGTGTGCACCCAGTTTATCCGTCGTTTGCTGGCACAGGTAGATGCCGACAATAAATAACACCACGACTATCCCGAGATAGAGTGCCAGTGGTAATGGTGCCATTAACCAGAATACCGGAATTGCCGCCAGGGTACCGGCTGTTCCCGGGGCATAGGGTGATAAACCGGAACCGAATCCCAAACTTAGAAAGTGCACGGGATGACGTAACAGGGCCGCATCAACACGGTTACGTTTCAATAAACTCATTAAACTCATTATTTTTCCTTGGCAAAATGGGTATAACCGCGAGTGTCTATCTCAACAGCCCGTCCCGCTGCATCCAGGCAACGTAATTCTTTACTGTCGCTGACTTGTCCAATCTCGGTGAATTGAAACTGATTCTCTGCGGCAATTTGTTCCAGACGTTGAAGTTTATCAGGCGCCACACAAAAACAAAGTTCATAGTCGTCACCACCACTAAGCAGCGAATTTCGTATATCAGGATATCGACTCAATAATTGCCGGGCTTGTGTTGAATACGGAATCTGCTGCAAATAAATCTCGGCGCCGATGTCGCTGGCATCAAGCATATGCTGCAAGTCAGCCAGCAGCCCATCGGAAATATCGATGGCACAACTGGCAATACCGCGTAAGGCACGCCCTTCCTCAATACGTGGTTGAGGTTGGTTCAGGCGTTTGAGCAGGCCAGGATAGTTTTGCGCCGGTACTGGCAGCTGATCCGTCAGAAGCTGTAAAGCCAATGTAGCATCACCCAGCGATCCGGTCACAAATATCCGATCCCCTGGACCGGCACCGGCACGTAACAAGGCCTGGCCGGTTGGCACATAACCGGCAATCTGTACCGTCACGGTTAAGGGGCCACGTGTGGTATCGCCTCCCACCAATGAAAGCCCATACTGATCCGCCAGGTCGAACAAACCACGACTGAATTCAGTCAACCAGGCATCTGATGATTCAGGGAGTGTTAATGCCAGGGTAAACCAGGCTGGTTCGGCGCCCATGGCCGCCAGATCACTCAAATTAACCGCCAGGGCTTTCCAGCCTATGTAATAAGGCAAAGTGTTCGTGGGGAAATGCACCCCTTGCACCAGCGTATCCGTGGCAATAACCAGTTGTTGCCCGGCAGGAGGATTTAACAGTGCCGCATCATCCCCGATACCCAGAGCGACATCTGTACGCGGTTTGCCTATTCGGCTGAAGTACCGTTGGATGAGTTCGAATTCCGTAACCGGCATGGGAATCCCGACACGGTATAATAATTAAAGACGAGCCTGGACTTCAACGGTACGCAGGCTTGCTGACAACCGATCCATAATACCATTCACGAAACGGTGACCCTGATCGGCACCAAACATTTTGGCCAGTTCAACCGCTTCATTGATAACAACCCGATAAGGAATTTCAGGATGATAAATCAGTTCATAGGTTCCCAGCCGTAATACGGCTAATTCAACCAGATCGACTTCAGCCAGGGGACGTGAGATGAGCGGCGCAAGATGACTGTCCAGTTCTTCAGAATGTAATGGGACCTTGCTTATGAGCTCGCGGAAATATGCAACATCAACCTTGTCCGTTTCCTTTTCGATCAAATACTGCGTTTCAATCTCCGACGGTTTGTTGTCGGAAACCTGCCATTCATACAAACCTTGCATGGCAAGTCGACGAGCACGGGTACGGGAACTGGTTTTCATATATTTGTGTCAGTGAATAATTTTAGCCAATAGTCTTTAACAGATTTACCATTTCAATCACTGACAAGGTGGCTTCAGCTCCCTTGTTGCCTGCCTTGGTTCCGGCACGTTCTATTGCCTGCTCAATGGTGTCGACAGTCAATACCCCAAAGGCCACGGGGATCTCATGCTGTAACATCACTGTAGCCATGCCCTTGACACATTCACCGGCAACATATTCGAAATGCGGTGTTCCTCCGCGTATCACCGCCCCCAGGGCGATGATGCCGTCATATTTATTAGTGCTCGCCATTTTCTTAATCGCCAGTGGCAATTCATAGGCACCTGGCACGCGTACGATTTCAATGTCACTTTCGTCAGCGCCATGCCTTTTAAGTGTATCCAGCGATCCTTCCAACAGGCTTTCGACAATAAAGCTGTTGAAGCGCGCCACCGCAATACCAAAGCGAGCGCCTTTGACTACCAAATCACCTTCTATTGTCTTTATCTTGTCCATCGTCATTACCTTGTTATGTTCTCACTCAGTATAAATCAGCTAACGCTATATATTTTGAGACTGCAATCTAGTTATGCACATACTCGACAACTTCGAGACCAAAGCCCGACAGGCCATGCAATTTCTTTGGCGCGCTCAAGACACGCATTTTATGTACTCCCAGATCTGTAAGGATTTGAGCACCAATACCGAAGGTTCGCAGATCACTGCCTGATTCAGGGCTCGGTTGATCAATCCCATCGTCTTGTTCCGCATAGTATCGAATGCAATTGATTATTACATCAGACTCATCCGCCAAACGCAGGATAATTGCCACGCCCTGACCTTCCCTGGCAATACGTTCCAACGCATCCCGCAAAG
>CBDUOW010000068.1:0-8589 GCA_965368945.1 uncultured Gammaproteobacteria bacterium | reverse complement strand
CGGGGCTGGCAAAATCCGTGGCGAGTGCCTGCGGCGAGTGTCAACGCCATCCGCCTCAGTTTAACTCGGCCCACATCCCGTTTCGTTACGCGCCTCCCCTGATCCCGTTCATCACCGGATTAAAATTTCACGGCCGCCTGGCGGAGGCAAGGCTCCTGGCTGAATTGTTCCTCGCCAGTCTTCCGACAAATACATTGCCGTTGCCGGGATGTTTGATCCCGGTGCCACTGCACTCTAAACGCCTGCGTGAGCGAGGCTACAACCAGGCGCTGGAATTGGCTCGCCTGCTAAGCCAGCGCCTGCATCTGCCAATTGAAAATCAAATTGTGCAACGTCGCCTTCACACGCAACCACAAAGTGAACTGTGCGGCGATACCCGCCGCCGCAATATGCGTCAAGCCTTTCAGCTCAAGAGTCCCGCCCTCTACCGACACGTGGCATTAATAGATGATGTAGTGACCACAGGTAGCACGGTCAATGAACTGGCGCAGGTGCTACGCCGGGCGGGGGTGGAAATAATTCAAGTGTGGGCAATCGCCAGGGCTTGAACCCTTCTGGCTATCAGGCCCAAAGTAGAAATCTAGCCTGGCTTAGAAGCGCCATTTGAGATCAAGATAGGGGCCTTCTGAAGAGAAGGTGGTATCGGTGTCTTCTGAAAGATCGAGCGACATTTGCTGGTGTTGCCAACCACCCTGCAGCCCAAGACCACTGGTCCATTCGTAGCGCAGCTGGGCACGGTAGTCAAATAACTGGTCGCTAATGCCGGTATGACTGCCTTCAAGCCCTGCACTGAAACCCTGAAACGGCAGATCAAACAGGGCCCTGGCATGCAGTGCCGGAATAGCATCGTCGACACGGATTTTTTGCTGTGCACCGTCCAGTGTTCCGCTGGAAATACCCTGGATGTATCGTATGTTGAGTCCCACACCGACTTCCATACCCCTGGCTGTCAGCGGATAAAGAAAGCGTGCATCGAATTGCTCAATTTGCGTGGTTTTCTCGTTCAAACTCTTGAATTCGGGCTGCAGTAACTCGCTCTTGACCTTATCCTGGTACCACTGCTTCTGCTCGAAGCGTAACTCAAACTGGGGTAAATATCGGGGGGCTGCCGCATTTGCATCGGCCTGACTGTCTGCCATAACAGGCGCGCCGCCTGTCAGCAGAAATAGGAACAGCCATGACCGGTTAGTACGCATTGCAGGTATCTCACTAAGAAATCAGTCGCCAAAAAGTTACTCTGGACATCCCGATTATAGTTGTTTCGGTATATAGCCACCAGCGATGTAACTCACAATTTGCTCCTATGCTGTTTCAGAACACTCGGTAAATACAACAGAATATTGGTAAATAATCATCAGGCGATATACCTGTCAAACTAAAAATACAAAGTGGCCCAACAAATTGTGTTCGTTTTTGAAAGCCAGAAACGTTTACTCAGAGATAACTGATGACAAGACCGGCAAATACGGCTGCACCCAACCAGTTATTATTCAGAAACGCCTTAAAACACTGGGCGGGTTGACGTTGCCGTATTAAATACTGTTGATAAACCCCGAGCGCTATAACCACAGTAAGGCTGACATAGTAAGCTGCACCCAGGCCAAGTTGCTGCCCCAGTAAAAATAATCCCAGCAGTACCGTCCCCTGCAGAATACCAATGATGACACGATCTGCATCACCGAAAAGAATCGCAGTCGATTTTACCCCTGCTTTAATATCATCCTCACGATCCGCCATGGCATACATGGTGTCATACACCACCGACCACACCACATTTATCACATACATCAACCAGGCCACTTTCGGCACGCTTCCTGTCTGGGCGGCAAACGCCATCGGGATCGCCCAACCAAACGCCATACCCAACACCACCTGGGGTAAATGGGTATAACGCTTCATAAAAGGGTATATCGCCGCTAACGCGACTCCCACAAAGGAAAGCTTGATAGTGAGTGAATTCATGGTCAGCACCAGGGCAAAGGCCAGCAAACACAACACTGCAAACAGTAACAAGGCTTCGTTGGGTTTTACCCGCCCTGCTGCAATAGGCCGCTCACGGGTACGACTGACCAGGGGGTCAATTTCCCGATCCGCATAATCATTAATCACACAGCCGGCCGAACGCATCAAAAATACGCCACTCACAAACACCAACAGCACATGCCAGTTCGGCAACCCTTCAGCCGCCACCCACAAAGCCCAAAGGGTAGGCCATAACAACAGGAAAACGCCAATGGGTCGGTCCATGCGGGTCAACAGGTAATACTGCTGCGCCCGATCACGCAGATAAGGCCAGTTAATGTTTTGAAGTGGCTTGACTGCTTTCATGCGGAAAATGTTTACCCGGTTTAATAAAAACTGGATTGTAACAGTAACAATATCTGAAACAGTATGGCGAACTATTGTTATCCTAATTCAAACACGGGTGGTAAAAATACTTCATTTACCAGTAATGGCTTACCGCCAACATAGAACACCGAGCGTCTGCCCCAGATCGTCTCGGGCGACTGTGCCAACGCTGCTGTAGCGGTATCGAATAATCTGTGGATTGGGCGCATACAGGCCACCTCCACTTCATCGCGACACATAGTGGGATCTGCAAATAAAGCCGCACCAAGCGGGCGACTGCCAAGATGCGCCAGGTGCCGTTGCCGTCCGGTCAAGGTAGTGTGGGGAATAATGGTGCGAGCATAGACCCACGGCACGGTATCACAGTACAGATACACCTCACGTATCAGCGCCGCCTGGTCGGCCTGCACCCTGAGCCGGGTAGCTTCATTCAACAATGGGCGGCCGCGATGCTGCGCAATCACCTCTACACGAAATTGGCCTTGGCAGGTTTGGATAATACGACGTGTCAGGGAACCATGATCATAAACCCAACTTGCAATATTCCGGGGAACAGGATGGGCAAACAGACTGGTGCGTGTCCGCCAGACCGGTTCAAACGCATGTTGGCCGAAACGATTCATATTGCTATAACGACAATGGCATTAAACATTTCCATAGCGAGTTGCACTTCCGACCCAGCGTTTCATCAGTGGTTTAACTCTGTCAGGATAAGTATGCAACAAACGATCAGCCATTTGAGTCACCTGCGGTAATAGCGCCTGGTCGCGCTGTAAATCAGCCACGCGTAATTGCAGCATACCGGTTTGGCGGGTACCCAGCACTTCACCTGGACCTCGTAGTTCCAGATCCTTTCGAGCGATCTCAAAACCATCACCGGTTTTACGCATCACGCCCAGGCGCTCACGGGCATGCCCTGACAGGGCGCCATGATACATCAACACACATGCACTGGCCTGACTACCGCGCCCTACCCGACCCCGCAACTGGTGAAGTTGGGCCAGTCCCAGGCGCTCGGCATTTTCAATGATCATCAAGCTGGCGTTGGGCACATCCACGCCGACTTCAATCACTGTCGTTGCCACCAGTAAATCATACTCCCCCTGTTTGAACGCCTGCATGACTTTTTCCTTGGCGTCACTTTTCAAGCGTCCATGTACCAGGCCAACTCTGACCTCGGGCAATGCCTCGGCCAGGGCTAGCGCGGTGTCTTCGGCAGCCTGACATTGCAGGACATCTGATTCCTCGATCAGGGTACACACCCAGTACGCCTGTTTGCCTTCCTGACAGGCGCGATGCACACGTGCCACGACATCATCGCGGCGGGTATCGGGTATCACGACGGTTTCAACCGGTTTACGGCCAGGGGGTAATTCATCTATCACGGAACAATCCAGATCAGCATAAACCGCCATACTGAGCGTGCGTGGTATCGGGGTTGCTGTCATGATCAGTTGGTGTGGGTAATAACCATTACGTCTACCTTTCTCACGTAAAGCCAAACGTTGATGCACACCAAAGCGATGCTGCTCATCCACTACCACCAGTGCCAGGTGTTGGAACTTAACCTCATCCTGGAACAGGGCATGAGTTCCCACTGCAACACGGGCTTCACCATCATCGAGTTGTTGCAATGCTCGTTTACGCTCACTGGCCTTAAGCTTGCCTGACAACCAGACCACTTTGATACCTAGTGGCGTCAACCACTGCTCAAAATTATGATAATGTTGCTCCGCCAAAATTTCAGTTGGCGCCATCACTGCAGTCTGAAAACCGGATTCCACTGCATGTAATACTGCCATGAGCGCCACAATAGTTTTGCCTGAGCCCACGTCACCTTGCACCAGACGCTGCATCGGTATGGCCGCCTGAAGATCTTTTTCTATTTCGTTTATGACGCGTTGTTGCGCGCTGGTAAGTTTGAATTCCAGAGTAGCTAAAAACTGTTCTGAAAGATTTCCTTTAGACTGCAACGCTGGCGCCTGGTGTTTGCGCATCCGACTACGCAACTGGCGCAAACTCAGTGTATGTGCAAGTAACTCTTCCAATACCAGTCGTTGCTGCATGGGATGCTGACCTTCAGCCAGGCTGGATAATTCCACAGTTGGTGGCGGCCGGTGTAAAAACTGTACGGCTTCGCTAAGTGTAGGTAAGGGGACAGATAGGGGGATAGGTAACCCGGAGGATTGCCATAATTCCGCCGGAATAAGCTCGTTTAATATCAGATCATTATTTTGTAGTTTTGCCAGCGCCTGCTCTGTTAAATTACGCATGCTCAACTGGTGTAAGCCCTCGGTCGTCGAATAAACCGGGGTTAGAGTTTGATCAATCTCAAGAGGCTTCTCGCTATCAATGTATTGATACTCCGGATGGGTCATTTCCAGTCCCATAGAACCTGGCCGGACTTCACCATAACAGCGCAGCGTGACTCCCCGTGCCAATGCTGCCTGCTGGCGCGCATTGAAATGAAAAAACCGCAGCGTAATAAACCCGGTACCATCACTCAATCGCGACAATAGCATGCGTCGCCGTGCAAATTTGATCTCAGTGAGTTCGACCTTACCTTCTATGACAACCTCATTGCCTGCACGTAATGCACCAATTGGGGTTATGCGGGTACGATCCTCATATCGGTAAGGTAAATGAAACAACAAATCTTCAACGCTATGAATATCCAGTCGCGCCAGACGCTCTGCTACTTTTGGCCCCACTCCCTTAAGCGACGTAACAGATAAATGGCTTTCATGCCCACCCTGGGCGAATCTATTCATACTGGCGCGGATTGGGAGCGACTAGCTACCAAGATACATGATCGCATCCATCTCAACTCCGGCACCTTTTGGCAAGGCCGCAACACCTATGGCTGCGCGGGCAGGATATGGCTCACTGAAATATTCAGCCATAATTTCATTCACGATAGGAAAATCTCCGAGGTCTGTCAGGAATACATTCAGCTTAACGATATCGTCCAATTCACCACCTGCTGCCTGACAAACGGCTGTAAGATTATCGAAGACACGACGGATCTGGGTAGCGATATCGCCATCTATCAACTCCATACTTTCCGGCACCAGCGGGATCTGGCCGGACAGATAAACAGTTCGATCCACCATCACCGCCTGGGAATATGTACCGATAGCTTTCGGGGCTTTATCTGTGCGAATAATCTCACGGGACATTAAATCTCTCCTTCAACATTCGATGGAATTGAACTTCACTATATTAGGGTAACGGGCTTAAGAACTAAAGAATATACACGTAAGCAAATGCGGGTATAAAGACCTGACGGTTTATTTCTTCAACCGATAAATTCGAACCACCATTTCCATACTGCGTAATCTTTTCATGATGCGCGCAAGATGACGTCGATCACGCACATCAACGGTGAAACTCAGCGCCGAGTGCATGCCATCACGTTCCTCGATACTAACTTTCTCGATATTCGCTTCCATGTCTGCCAAAGTTGCAGCAACCTTGGCCAGAACGCCACGTTGATTCTCCACTTCCAGCTTGATATCGATAGGAAACTCACCAGCCACTGCCTTTTCCCATTCCACGTCGATCCATTTTTCCGGTCGATTACGAAATTCCGCTACGTTCTTGCAGTCTTCTGTATGGACCACAATACCGCGCCCCGATGTCACAAAACCCAGGATTGAATCCCCGGGTATGGGGCGACAACACTTGGCATAAGTAACTACCGCACCTTCGGTGCCTCTTATTGCCAGGGGCCGTGATATTTTTGTTGCCTGCTCCTGTACTTCCTCACCCTGCAGCATTGCTCGTGCGATGACCATCGGCATCTGGTTGCCCAGTCCAATTTCACCAGCCATTACTTCCATTGAATCAAAATTGAATTCCTGTAAGACCCGGGTTACCTGCTCTTCAGTCAGGTTTTCAATACTGCTGCCATGTGCAGCAAGGCTCTTGTTAAGTAAGCGAGTTCCCAACATGACTGCTTCATCCTGCTGTAAATTTTTCAGGTAATTGCGAATGTTGGTTCTAGCCTTGGCGGTGCATACAAAATCCAGCCAGGCAGGATTGGGTTGCGCACCTTTAGAGGTAATGATCTCAACGGTCTGGCCATTGAATAATTCGGTACGAAGTGGCATAAGCCGTCGATCGATCTTCACCGCGACGCACTGGTTACCCACATCGGTATGTACCGCGTAGGCAAAATCCACAGCGGTGGCACCACGAGGCAACACCATAATGTCGCCTTGTGGAGTAAACACATATACTTCAACGGGAAACAGATCGATTTTGACATTTTCCAGAAACTCTATCGAATTGCCCGCCTTTGACTGAATTTCCAACAGGTCATGTAACCACTTGCGGGCACGTACCTGTGCACTGTTACGCCCTGCTTCCTTACTACTCTTGTACAACCAGTGCGCAGCGATACCTGCTTCGGCTACTTTATGCATTTCCTCTGTGCGAATTTGCACTTCAATGGGAACACTGTAAGGGCTGAATAATACAGTGTGCAATGACTGGTAGCCATTGGCCTTGGGAATGGCAATATAATCTTTGAAACGATCCGGCATGGGTGTATAGAGATTGTGCACTGCACCTAAGACTCGATAACAGGTGTCGACCGAATCCACAATGATACGAAACGCATAAACATCCATCACCTCACTAAACGCGAGATGCTTGATTTTCATTTTCTTATAGATGCTATACAAATGTTTTTCGCGACCGATCACCTCACCCCCCAGTCCTTCCTGCTTGAGGCGTTCCTTAACGGTCTCTTCGATCTTGCCAACGATTTCTTTGCGGTTACCGCGCGCTTTTTTCAAACTCTCTGACAGAATTTGACTGCGTAATGGGTACATGGCAGTAAAACCGAGGTCTTCCAATTCCAGCCGCATCTTGTTCATGCCCAGACGATTCGCGATGGGAGCATAAATATCGAGGGTCTCACGGGCGATACGGCGACGCTTATCGGGACGCATCACACCCAGAGTGCGCATATTGTGTAGTCGATCAGCCAGCTTGATCAGGATGACGCGGATATCCTCAACCATCGCCAGCATCATTTTACGAAAGTTTTCCGCTTGCGCTTCAGCCTTGCTTTCGAATTGAATGTGGGTCAGTTTGCTGACACCGTCAACCAGCACTGCCACTTCATCACCAAAGCGGCTTTTTACTTTCTCTATGGGAGTTCCGGTATCTTCAATAACATCGTGCAGAATTGCGGCTACAATGCTCTTGGGATCCATGTGCATTTCTGCCAGGATCTTGGCAACCGCAATCGGGTGAGTAATGTAGGGTTCACCGCTAAGGCGGTGTTGGCCTTCATGGGCCTCGGCACCGAACAGATAAGCTTGATATACCTCGGTTATCTGATCGGGTTCAAGATAACGTTCCAGCAGTTCACATAAACTGCTAATACGAAACTCGGAAGGGATATCCCCGCCGCTTTTCAGCTTGGACCTAGGCGTGGCGATTACTCGCCTCCTTCACCTTCACTATCTCCGCCGGCGAGGCCAACCATTTCACCTTCCAGTGCGGCCTTGATTGCGGCGGCAACATCCATTTCCGACTTTTCCTCAACCGCGGCGGCGGCACCGGTGGTCGCGGCAATTTCCTGATCATCCGCACTCAGTTCTTCCACCAGTTCTTCTTCGGTAGCAACCGGCTCTACTTCGTTGAGGATCTCAGCGTTAACCAGATTTTCGGCAATTTCACGCAGCGCAATAACGGTCGGTTTATCGTTTTCTTCTTCCAGCAGTGGTGGGGCACCCATGGCAACCTGGCGGGCGCGTTTGGACGCTACCAGCACCAGTTCAAAACGGTTATCAACATTCTCAAGGCAATCTTCAACTGTAACGCGGGCCATCTACTCTTCTCCGGATAACACCCACCCTGGGCGGGTAAGGGCATGAAATTCATAAAAGTGACCGGAAATTATATCCATCCGACTACATTTAAGCTAGCAGCTCATTCAGCATTTCACCATATCGGCTCGCCTGAAGTGGGCTTCGCAGGCGATTTGCCGTGATTATTGCCTTTAATTCTTCCAGGGCGGTTTCGAAATCGTCATTTATCACCAGGTAGTCAAACTCAGCATAATGTGACATTTCGCTCTCGGCATCCCGCATTCGCCGGGCGATGACCTCATCGGCATCCTGACCACGACCGCGGAGGCGATCCTCCAGGGCCCGGCGCGACGGCGGTAGAATAAACACCCCCAGACTGTCCGGGAATTGTTGCCGCACCTGACGCGCACCCTGC
>CBDUOW010000067.1:0-8618 GCA_965368945.1 uncultured Gammaproteobacteria bacterium | reverse complement strand
TTTAGCGTGACCGACCGCTATCTCGACTCTGGGCTTCCGCCTCATGGAATTCCTGGCACTCAGGTAAATCGTGAAACATCGGCTGGCGAAAATGACCTGATTCGGTCCTGCCTCCCTGGCCGAAGTCACTATAGAAACGCTCACAATATTCTTCCACATTGCTACGGCGGGGATTGCTTGTTAAGCATTCCTCAATTGCTTCCTGGCGCAAGGGCGCGATTTTTTCTTCCCTGGCCTGATCACAGCGTTGTTGTAACTGTTGCAGTGACAGAGCATCGCCAATAGCGGATGAAGCCAGAGAGAACGTAAAAATGCAGAATACTAATTTATAGTGTTTTGTTTGCATTGTTCTGGCTCGCTGATTGGTAGATGTTATATAGGAAATATAGCAGATCAAATACGCCCAATAGAATCAAATTTAAAAGCTGCCTGGCTATCGTTTACGGGTTGATGGCTATTATTCATCGGCATGTTTGACTTTTTTCAAGCCTTTCGGGTGACGGAACTCCGGACAGGCGATACTGATAAATCGTGGTGGGGCCGCATCAAGTTGCAGGGCGGTCAGGTCGCCACCCCAGATACAACCCGTATCCAGCGCGTATACATCCTGTCTTTCCAATCCGCCTGCCGTTGACCAGTGGCCAAACACGATGGGTTGTTTACGCGTTTTTCGTTTCGGCATATCAAACCAGGGTAAGCTGCCCGGACTTTGACTGCCTGGCGGTCCCTTGTCTTTCAGGTTGAGATTGCCATCCGAATCACAATAACGCATGCGGGTAAAACTATTAACGATGAAGCGCAGGCGATCCCAACCTTCAAGTTTTTTACGCCAGCTTTTCGGCTTGTTACCATACATGTGATGAATGAAATCGAGATAGTTATCGCTTGCCAGAACCTGATGTAATTCTTCGGCGTATTCGAGCGCCTGCTGCAGTGTCCAGGCGGGGTAAATACCGGCATGCACCAGGGCAAAATCCAGTTGGGAATCGTAATGCAGTAATGGTTGTTTACGTACCCAATCGACAAGTTCATCCATATCGGGTGCCGTCAGGATTTCTTTCAGCCCCGGATCCTTGGTGGTTTTATGATCCGCGGCAATGGCAAGCAAGTGCAGATCATGATTCCCCAGAACCGTGATGGCACTGCCACCCAGTGATTTCACAAATCGTAGGGTGGCAAGGGAGTCCGGACCGCGATTGACCAGATCACCGGCCAGCCAGAGCTGATCCCGGGTGGGATCAAAGTGTAATTTATCCAGTAGTCTCTGCAGGGCGTCATAACATCCCTGCAGATCGCCGATTGCGTATGTGGTCATGATTCAATTATGGAGGCGATGCGCGGTCTAACGCAACATGACCGATGGGGTGTTCGACGGTCGTAATTTCATTTACGTGGGTGACAGGGGCAATGTATGTCCGCCTGGTGAAAACGACGAATACGATATTAACGGTCAATCAATGTTTTTTAGTTAAATTAATGAATGGTATGTGGCGTGGAGAGGGTAAAGGGTGCAATTTGGGCATCAAATTTGACCCCATCATCCGCCACCATTTGATAGCTGCCCTGCATGCTGCCAACCGGGGTCTCCAGTACGGTACCACTGGTGTAGCGAAAGCCTTCTCCCGGTTTGAGATGCGGCTGTTCGCCCACAACGCCTTCACCTCGTACTTCCTGGGTCTTACCGTTGGCATTGGTAATGATCCAGTGGCGGGTCAGGAGTTTGGCCGGCACACTGCCTTCATTGCGAATCGTGATGGTGTAGGAAAAAACGTAGCGTTCCTGATCAGGGTCAGACTGTTCTGCAATGTACTGGGTTTGTACATCCACCTCGATATTATAGAGTTGTGTATCAATTGCCATTGTGGTTTCCCGGTTACAACCTATACCCGTCAAAAAACTCCGTTATTATCCGATACAGGATAACATGTCCCGTAAATAAGGCCCATTAGATACGACGCATTGTGTGACCTGCGATCGATACTGTGGTTATTTTGTGCGTAACTGCCAAGTGGGTTGGCCGGTCTGGTCGAGTAACTGATGTTGAACTAACCAGTCTTTGGCGTCATCAGCATCGTGCTCAAACCAGGCACGGGTGGAGCCAAGCCGGAAACTGTATCCCCAGATATCCATATCCTGCATCATGCGGTCGCCGGTCATGCCGCTTAATTGGTCAGCCAGCAGGATTTGCAAGTAACACACGCCGTTTTCTTCGTCATAACCACCGCCGGCGTCAGTGTGCAGTTGATGTCGTCGTCCACTATCCATGCATATGTAATGACAGGCTTCATGTAAAGCCGACTGGACTGGTGTGGATGGCCTTACATACAGCCGGTTTGCAATCAGACCGGCTTCCGGATCACCCCAGAAACTACCGGGTATTTTTCCCGCATCGGGGATGTCAATCACTTCCAGACCATACGGTTTAAGCAGTTGCTGCAGCGCCATCTCGGGGAGTTCGACACAGGGTGTGACTTCGTGCTTCATGGTTCGACCGATAAACTGCTGATTAACGACTGAGGGCCTGGGCCAGGCGGGCAAACTCCTCGAGGCTGAGACGTTCGGGTCGCACACCGGGATCGATGCCGAGGGCTTCAATGGCGTTGGCATCGAGCAGGCCCTTGAGGTTATTACGCAGGGTTTTACGGCGTTGGCCAAAGGCACGCGTGACGAGTTGGGCGAGGGTATCTGGGTCCACCGCGACCGGGGGTTGGCGATGGGGTGTCAAGCGTACGATGGCTGAATCGACCCTGGGAGCCGGACGAAAGGCGCCGGGCCCGACGGTAAACAACATCTCGGTTTGACAGTGGTACTGCATCATTACACTCAGGCGGCCGTACTGGCCGGTACCTGGCTGGGCGGCGATCCGTTCCACCACTTCTTTCTGTAACATGAAGTGCATGTCCTGAATGCAGTGACTCATATCAAGCAAATGGAACAACAGGGGGGTCGAGATGTTGTAGGGCAGATTGCCCACTACGCGTAGTTGTGCCGGACCGGGACTGAGCTGGCAAAAATCAAATTTGAGGGCATCAGCCTGGTGTATGCGCAACTCACCCAGTCCGGCAAACCGGGACTCCAGCAGCGGGATCAGATCTCGATCCAGTTCCACTACGTCCAGCTGGCGCAGTATTGAAAGTAACTCGCCGGTCAGGGCCCCTTCACCGGGTCCGATCTCGACCATGCTTTGACCTTCGCGGGGTCGAATGCAGTCCACGATGCGCTGAATGACCTGCGGATCGTGCAGAAAATTCTGGCCGAACCTTTTCCTTGCCTTATGAGACGATGGGCTACCCATAGTTGTGTCATTACTTATGTGAAATTGCGTATCACGAATCTGTATTTGCCTGAGGGTGAGAGCTTGAATTATCTACGTGCTTTATCTTTAAATCCAAGCCTTTGTCCGCCTCGCAGTGCCACCAGTGCGTTTGTCCAGGCTTGTCTGTCGGCAGGATACTGACTGATTGCCTCAAGCATTTCCTTGAAACGCTTATCTCTGATTACATCTGAATCAATGAGTTCATAACAGCGGGAAGCATCACCAAAATTTTGTTCGATATTGGTAATAAATGCCGTAAAGTTCATTTTTGCCGATTCCATGCCATTGGTGGTGTTCCACCAATTATCCTTATCGAAGAAGATGGATTTCATCAGCTGCAGTTTTTCCTGTATCTGAACCTGTTTGGCGGCATATTGCTGTCGTATATTTTGTTCCGTTGATTCCAGTGTCTGCATAATCTGTTGTTCGGGGACAGACTGATCGGGATAGCCCATGGCAGTGAGTTTTTCCATGCTAAACAGCATTACGTCACCAAAAAACTGCCGTTCAAACTCGCCTGCCAGATCGATTCTATTGTGTTCACTATTGATGCCGGGTCTGAATTCCGATTCCCCGGTATCCTCCACGGTGCGATTATGCAACATCGGCAGGTTTGCAGATACAAAATAGTCTTTACTCTCTGATTTGATGATTCGTCCCAGCACAGGTCCCGCCATCCTTAATTTGAGCCGGGCAAACGGGATGAAATACTTTAAACCGTCAGCATTGAAGAGGAAGTTTCCGGTATAAATGGTTCTTGCCGGTTTGATATCGGACACGGATTGTTCATGATTAAAGTAGCTTTTGCGAGTTGGATGTTCGCCATGAAAGAACTGCTTCAGTTTGTTGGAGAAATCGGTAAAGCATTTTGCATGATCATGCTCTCCGCCAAGACTGCACCGATAGTGAAATGCTTCAGATACGGGTTTGAAGCCAAATAAATCTGCCATGTCATGGTAGGCAGCATCAAACTCTTTTTGCTGGCTTTGATTGTGAAACAGGCAGGCAAGATCGGGTTTAGTCGCAGCCATGCGATGTAAAAAAGTAATAATGTCATCGAGAAAAGTGCCGGCCATTACCGCAGGGGAGACAGGTGGGTCGCCGATCACCTTTCCGGTCAGCACGCTGACAGCAGGCTGTGAAAATATCCTGTCCAGTTCATAGAAATAGTTGATGGCGTATACTTCCCTATCTTCTCCGTCAGCCTGGATCTTTACCTGGAACTCCTGATCACTGTCCACGAAATGGAAAAGCAGGTTTTCTTCCTCATTGCGCATTTCGTTTAATTTAAGAAAAGTAATGTTGCGCATTATGGAAGGGCCTTTATGGTAAAAGGCCGAACTGTCGAAATCCCCCACTATGTTTAACAGCTGTTTCCTTTCGGTTTTTGTCAGGCGCTCAAGCTGTTGCCGTTGTTCGTCCAGCCCGAAATAGAGCGTTTCGATGCCCTGTGCATTGAAGTGGCGTGAAATTTCCTTGTGTTTCTGGATATTGGCTTGCTCCTTGGTGTCATCCGCGATGATGACGGACACCTTGGGGAATTGTGAGTTGCAATAGCCGCCATAGTGAAATGACTGGCAGAGTGTCAACAGGCTCTGCAGACAACTTTGCAGGTGCCTGGGCCTGTCTGCAACCGGGATGACAATGACGAACTTGTGCCGGTTGTCGGTACCCTTCAATGCGATCAGATCTTCCAGTTCCTGAAAAAGGCTCTGGTACATGTTGATCAAAGCTTCATCCGGTCCCGCCGACCAGATATCTTTTCCAATAATACGAATAGAGGATTCGTATATTTTTACAATATCGTCAATACCATCCGGAGTGGGATGTGTTGAAGTTTTTTTCTCCAGTTGATCTTTAAGAAGATGTAACGCCGGATTGCTGCTGTAGGCGTCAAAAAAATGCTTCAGTATCTGGTGATTGGTTGAAACCATCTTGCGGAATGCCCTGGGTTATCTACCTGAGCGGTAATTCGGGAAGGCATTTTTGTCGATGATGATCTCGATGAGGTTAATAGACCCCACCAGGTCACTGGTTGAAAACAGGGCGTCCACATCAGCATCAGAGATGATCTTCTTGTGGTTGATGCCGAATGACCTGGCAAGGTAGGCATAGTCAGGATTAACAAAGTCGCAATTGATAAAGCGCTCGTTATACAGCTGGGATTGGTTTTTGCGAATCAGTCCCATGGTGGAGTTATTAAACACCACCACGTTGATCGGTAAGTTATAGTTGACTGCCGTCATGATCTCCATGCAGCACATTTGAAATCCGCCATCACCGAGAATAGCGAAGGTTGGCTTATCAACAGAAAACCGCGCACCAATTGCCGCGGGTATGGCATGTCCCAGGGAGGATATGCCGGAGTTAGGGAAATAGCGGTTTCCACTGGAAACATTAAAGAAATTCTGGGCAAAAATGATGTTGTCATCAAAAAACATGGCGTCTTCAGGAAAGTGTGTTTCCAGTTCTGAAAAGAATTTCTCCACGATGGCAAACTTGGCTCGAGAAAGTGAGGCATAACTGTCACTGTCGTCCATGTCTTGCGCTTCATGGTAGGCCTGCATTCCCTGGAGTTTTTTTCTTGTCAGCCCTTTCTCCTTGAGGTTGCTCAATACGCCGGACAGGACTTCTTTGATATCGCCGTGAATGGCAACATCGGCTTCGAAGACCTTTTCCAGCTGTGCGGGATCACTATCGATTTGAGCTACTTTTTTGTTCTCGAGGAGTTTTTGATCCCAAAGGTAGCTGGTTCTTTCGTTGAAGCCGGCGCCGAGAAAGATGACCAGGTCTGCTTTATCGACAATATATCGATAGGCATGGCCATTGGAGGTGACTCCCAGACTTCCCAGTGACAATTCAGATTGATCTCCGATGACACCTTTGCCTTTCAGGCTGGTGGCAACCGGAATATTTACCAACTCGCTGAGTTGAGAAACAACTTCCTGGGCTCCGGATTTTATACAGCCGTAGCCTGCCATGATGACGGGGCGTTTCGCCTCCGAGATTTGTATGGCGAGCGCTTCTACTGGCGGTGAATTTTTATCAACGGTATAAACCCGTCTTTCGGTTTTAATGCTACCCAGAATTTCTTCATCCACCTTTTCTTTCTGCACATTGAAGGGGAAGCTGAGAAGGACGGGTCCGGCATTGGCGGAGAGAAGTATTTTCGATACCTGGTTCAGGACCTGGGCAAGATAATCGGTTCTCTCAATGATCTTGTTATATTTGGTTATGCTTTTGAACAAGGCACTTTGATCGATGCTGCCACCTTCGCCGGAGCTTTCCTGTAGTCCGCCCTTGCCGAAAATATGGGTCGATGTTTCGCCGGTGATAATCAGGATTGGCTGTTTATCCGCATAGGCATTGGCGATGCCGGTCACCAGGTTGGTGGCGCCGGGCCCCGCGGTTGTAATACAGGCAGCGATTTTCCCCGAGGCTTTGGCGTAACCGCCGGCCATAAATGCCGCACCTTGCTCGTGTTTGGCCAGTATGCTTTGAATGCCTGAATCATAGAGGCTGTCATACACGGGTAAAATATGCGCGCCCGGCATACCAAAAATGGTTTCAATACCCAGACGCTCCATATATTTAACTATTAATTCACTGACTGTTATTTTCATCAAGCTGTGTCATATCCGTGATGGTAAGTGTCCGGGTTTTATCAGCCGCGATTGCCCTGGACGTGCAACCGGAAATGGCCGGGTTTGGCAGGGTTATCTCCATTTTCTTATATCGCAGCTCTACCGGGGGTGACAGGTGCCGGTAGATTATAACCGAATGAAAATTGCAGGGAAGTCAACAGGATAGAATCACTGACAGAAACAATCGATTTTTAACCATATAACTCGTTGATGAAGAAGAAAAAGAGCCGTGAGGGAGATGACTTGCGAAACGCCGCTGTGTAGAGTGTCAGCAGGTCATTTATGCTTTTCGCAAATCCATGCCGGTATCCACCCGTTATCAGCTGATCGATATTCTGCGCGGCGTCGCCATTGTCTTGATGGTGTTTTACCATTTCTGCTATGACCTGACGTATTTCCAGCTGGTTAACTTTGATTTTTATCGGGATCCCTTCTGGCTCAACCTGCGTACCCTGATTGTCAGTCTCTTCCTGGGCCTGGTGGGGGTTAGCCTGGTATTGGCTGCCGAGCACGGCATTAACTGGCAACGCTATCTTAAACGTCTGGGCTTGCTAGTGCTGTTTGCCCTGGCAATATCCATCAACAGTTATTTCATGTTTCCCGGTCGAACCATTGTTTTCGGTATTCTGCATTTTATCGCCTTTGCCAGCGTGCTGGGTCTGCTGTTCGTGCGCTGGCCACTAGTCAGCCTGGTAATGGGTATGGGGATCATCATCCTGGATCGGGTTTACCAGCATTCGTTTTTTGATCAGGCCTGGGTGCATTGGCTGGGACTCATGACCCATAAACCGGCCACCGAGGACTATGTGCCGGTGATTCCCTGGTTTGGCGTGGTATTGGTTGGAATTTTCATTGGTCATCAGCTGCAACGCGCGCCGGCTTTGCGGTTTTTCACCACATGGCAGTCGAACACGCCTCTGGCCCGGGGGCTGGCCCTGGCCGGTCGGCATAGCTTGCTGATCTATGTTTTGCATCAGCCGATCCTGTTCGGGTTCTTGTGGGTAACGATGCAGGTTCTGGGCTAACGCCTCAGGAATGGTTTGTCATTTCCACCGCGGTGACAATGGCTGCCACGAGACTGCTGGTCTGTGCCTGTCCCTTGCCCGCCAGCTCAAGGGCAGTGCCGTGATCCACCGAGGTGCGAATGATGGGTAGCCCAAGCGTCACGTTGACCGCCTGCCCGAAGGCGTGATGCTTGAGGACCGGCAGGCCTTGATCGTGATACATGGCGAGAAAGACATCCGTTTGTTCCAGCTGCTGAGGATTGAAAGCGGTGTCGGCCGACAGGGGGCCCGTCAGGTCCATTCCTGCCTCACGCAATTCGTTAATGACGGGAATGATGATCTCGATTTCTTCCTGGCCCAGGTGGCCACCCTCGCCGGCATGGGGATTCAGGCCCAGTACACTGATGCGCGGCCGTGCGATACCAAACCGTCGGCGCAGATCCCGGTCGAGGATGGTCAGGGTGGTGGTCAGCTGGGTGCGCGTAATGCTGTTGGCCACCTCACGCAGGGGTAAATGTGTGGTTGCCAGGGCGACCCGCAGACCCGGGGCGGTCAGGAGCATTACAACCCTGGCGGTGTCGGTTAGCTCGGCCAGGTATTCGGTATGACCGGTAAAGGGGAGCCCGGCATCATTGATAACACCCTTGTGCACCG
>CBDUOW010000066.1:0-8626 GCA_965368945.1 uncultured Gammaproteobacteria bacterium | reverse complement strand
CAGCAGAGGTTTCTGGCATATCAAAAAGGGGGCTCGGCCCCCTTTTTCGAATAATGTCATTGCAGCATTAGATTTATTGAATTAACGCAAGAGGATATAGATATGGCAATCACTGCAGCATTGGTAAAGGAACTGCGTGAGCGTACTGGCGCGGGCATGATGGAATGCAAAAAAGCGCTTGTCGAAACCGATGGTGATATTGAAGCCGCGATTGAGCATATGCGTAAAACCGGCCTGACCAAGGCGGACAAGAAAGCGGGTCGTACCGCAGCGGATGGCCTGGTTGTGATCAAGACTAGTAACGATGGCAAGCACGCAGCAATTGTTGAAGTTAATAGCGAAACTGATTTCGTTGCCAAAGGTGACGACTTCAAGAACTTCGTCGAGGCCATTGCACAGCGAGTGTTGGACAAACAGCCGGCGGATGTGGATGCATTGCTGGCATTGTCAATCAGTGATGATGACGCAACCAGCATTGAAGATGTCCGCAAGACATTGATCGCCAAGCTGGGTGAAAACATGAGCGTGCGTCGCTTTGAACTGCTTAACGGTAAGGGCAATCTGGCCAGCTACATGCACGGCGCCCGCATTGGTGTGGTGGTTGATGTGGAAGGTGGTGATGAAACGCTGGGCAAGGATATTGCAATGCATATTGCCGCCAGCCGTCCGGTATGTGTTTCGGAAGATGAAGTCCCACAGGAAGAAATCGAGAAGGAAAAAGATATTTTCTCCGCCCAGGCGGCTGAAAGCGGTAAACCTGCCGACATTATCGAGAAAATGGTGAGCGGTCGGATCAAGAAATTCCTCAAGGAAGTGACTTTGCTGGGACAGCCCTTTGTCAAGGATCCAGATCAGACGGTTGAAAAATTACTGAAGGGTGCCGATGCAAAAGTGAATATCTTTGTGCGCTATGAAGTGGGTGAAGGTATAGAGAAGAAGCAAGAGAACTTTGCTGATGAAGTAATGGCTCAGGTTAAAGGCTGATTGACGGATAAAGACCATGGCGGCCAAACCCAAATACCAACGTGTCCTGCTGAAACTGAGCGGTGAGGCCCTGATGGGCGAGCACCAGTTTGGAATTGATCCGAAAATAGTGGATCGCATTGCTCTGGAGGTAAAGGAACTGCATGATGCGGGGGTGCAGCTCGCCATGGTCATTGGCGGTGGAAATATATTCCGCGGCGTAAGCTTGTCAGAGGAAGGCCTGGATCGGGTGACCGGCGATTATATGGGTATGTTGGCCACCGTTATTAATGCCCTTGCTTTGCAGGATGCGATGGAAAGTCACGATCTTCATGTAAGGGTGATGTCTGCCTTACCGATTCATAAGGTGTGTGAAGATTTTATTCGTCGTCGCGCCATGCGGCATCTTGAAAAAGGTCGGATCGTCATTTTCGCAGCCGGTACTGGTAATCCGTTTTTTACCACCGATACTGCGGCCAGTTTACGCGGCATTGAAACAGGGGCGGATATCGTTATTAAAGGTACCAAGGTTGACGGTGTTTACTCTTCTGATCCCAAAAAGGATCCTGCGGCTGTACTGTATGAAAGATTGAATTATGACGAAGTAATTCGGGACAGGCTGGCAGTAATGGACACTACAGCAATCGTACTATGTCGCGATAACAAGATACCTATTCGTGTTTTCAACATGAATAAGAAAGGTGCCTTGATGCGGGTCATTATGGGTGAAAACGAAGGTACACTCGTCGAATAGGGGAAGATGAGATGATTGAGGAATTCAAGAAGGATGCTGAAGTTCGTATGAGCAAGAGTGTTGAATCGCTTAAGAGTGAACTCACTAAACTGCGTACTGGTCGTGCCCATACCAGTCTGCTCGAACATATCACCGTCGATTACTACGGATCCGAGGTGCCGATTAATCAGGTTGCCAATCTTTCTGTCGCCGATGCCCGTACCTTGACAGTAACTCCCTGGGAAAAGCCGATGGTGTCAGCCGTCGAAAAAGCCATCATGAACTCAGGCATGGGATTGAATCCTGCATCTGCGGGTGAAGTGATTCGTGTACCGTTACCGCCATTGACAGAAGAACGTCGCAAAGACATGACGCGTGTTGTACGCCAGGAAGGCGAGGGTGCACGTGTTGCCATTCGAAACATCAGGCGCGATGTTTTGGGGGATATTAAAACGCTATTAAAAGAAAAGGAAATCACCGAAGATGACGAACGTCGGGCACAAGATGATATTCAGAAAATTACCGACAAATATATCGCCCAGGTTGATAAATTATTGGAAGACAAAGAAAAGGACCTGATGGAGTTCTGAGCTGGTCGTTTCCTCTACGCCACTTGTTGTTATGGCTCACCCTGGTTAAATAATTCGGAGTCGATTTGTGAGCGCACCCACCTCTGAACATGGTTCCAACAATGGCCCTGACCAGTATGGTTCAGCAGGTCTACCACGTCATGTGGCCATTATTATGGATGGCAATGGTCGTTGGGCGGAGCGTCAGCACAAACCTCGCGTTGCTGGTCACCGGGCCGGTGTTGAAATCGTTCGTGAAATCGTCAAGATCTGCGGTGAATCAGGGATACAGGTATTGACCCTGTTTGCATTCTCTAGTGAAAACTGGAGGCGCCCACAGAAGGAAGTGGGTCTGCTAATGGAAATGTTTTTGATTGCTCTGGAAAGAGAAGTCAAAAAACTTCATCGTAATAATGTTCAACTCAGAGTGATTGGTGATGTTTCCGCATTTGCTGAAAAAATACAGCAACGAATTAAAGAAGCGGAAGCACTAACCCGGGATAATACCGGTTTGGTACTGAATATTGCTGCCAATTACGGTGGCAAATGGGATATTACCCAGGCAGTACAACAGCTTGCGCAACAAGTGCAGCAAGGCGATCTGGCCCCCCAGGAGATTACTGCCGAACATATTACTGCCAAGCTGAGTTCACATGACTTGCCGGAACCCGATTTGTTCATTCGGACTGGTGGCGAACAGCGCATTAGTAACTTTTTGATCTGGCAGCTCGCATATACCGAACTTTACTTCACTCCCATCCTGTGGCCGGACTTCAGACGGGACGAATTCGAAAAAGCATTACTATCATTCTCCAACCGGCAACGCCGCTTTGGTCGCACCGGTGATCAAGTAGAGAAGTTAAAGAATGCTTAAGCAACGTATCATTACCGCCCTGCTTTTGGCTCCACTTATTATATGGGGCATTTTTGCATTAGCGGAAAATGTTTTCAATCTGGCGCTGGCTGCGGTGATTGGTTTGGCTGGTTGGGAGTGGGCCCGCCTGGCAGGCTGGCAACACAGCGTGTCTCGCATCGCTTATAGCTTATTTATACTTTTGTTGCTGTTCGGGATTACCGCTGTGTTAGACCAGGCACATGTCATTGACGTCCTGTTTGGCGTGGTATTGCTCTGGTGGTTATGGGTATTTATACATTTGTCCACTTATCGGCGGCGAGCACTTCCAATCGGAGTGCATACATTAACTGCATTGTTGGCTGGGATTCCCGTTCTACTCGGTACTTATTTCGCGCTGGTGTTGTTACGCCATGATCCCGCATATGGACCGGCCTATATCATGATGCTGATGTTGCTGGTATGGGGTGCGGATACCGCCGCCTACTTTACCGGTCGCAGGTTTGGGAAAAATAAATTACTGCTGTCAGTCAGTCCGGGCAAATCCTGGGAAGGGGTCTGGGGCGCCTTGCTTGCCAGTTTAATATTAGCTGTGCTGGGGGCGATCTATTTTGAGAAGCTTGATAGCCATTTACCCGCTTTTATGCTGGTGAGTTTACTGACTGTCATTTTTTCCATCATCGGCGATTTAAATGAAAGCTATTTTAAGCGTCGGGCCGGGGTCAAGGACAGCGGAACAATTTTACCCGGCCATGGCGGGATCCTTGATCGAATTGATAGCCTGACATCCGCTGCTCCGGTGTTTTATTATGGACTGGTGTTGAGCGGAGTATGAGTATGCAAGGTATTACCATTCTCGGCTCCACCGGTTCAATCGGGGTTAACACTCTGGACGTCATCTCGCGCCACCCGGATAGTTTTAATGTGGTGGCCTTAACGGCAAATAATCAGGTCGATCGCCTCTTAACCCAGTGCCAACAATATCATCCTGCTTATGCTGTGATGGCCGACGAAACCGCAGCTGCTCAACTTGCCGAACGAATTAAACAAAGCAACTTGTCGACCGAAGTGCTGGCCGGAGTTGATGGATTGGTTAAAGTCAGCCAGCTGGACACGGTTGATCAGATCATGGCAGCGATTGTAGGCGCAGCCGGATTACTTCCGACCCTTGCCGCGGCAAAAGCCGGTAAGCGGGTGCTTCTGGCTAACAAGGAAGCGCTGGTGATGTCGGGTCACTTGTTTATGGAGGCAGTTAAGGACAATCAGGCTGAATTGCTACCTATTGATAGTGAGCATAACGCCATTTTCCAGTGTATGCCTTCGGCCTTTCATGACGGTCTTGCTACGGTGGGTGTACAACGAATTCTTTTAACCGGTTCCGGCGGACCGTTTCGCACGACACCTTTAGACAAGCTCGCCAACGTTACACCCGAACAGGCCTGCGCGCATCCTAACTGGGATATGGGACGCAAGATTTCTGTTGATTCCGCCACCATGATGAACAAGGGACTTGAACTGATTGAAGCCTGTTGGTTATTCAACACCACACCGGATCATGTTGAGATTATGCTGCACCCACAGAGTATTATTCATTCAATGGTGGAATACGTCGATGGCTCTGTGCTGGCACAGTTGGGTCAACCGGACATGCGCACACCCATTGCGCATGCGATGGCGTGGCCGGAACGAATCGACTCAGGCGTGGAACGTTTAAACTTGATTGATGTCGCACGTCTTGAGTTTGAAAAACCGGATCTGCAGCGTTTCCCCTGTCTACGTCTGGCGGAATCGGCAGCACGTGAGGGAGGAACGGCGCCGGCAATTCTCAATGCTGCCAACGAGGTTGCGGTTGCTGATTTTCTGGATAATAAACTGAAATTTACGGATATCGCCCGTTTGGTAGAAGACGTCATGACAGAGTTACCCGCTAGTGCCGCAAACGATCTGGATACTGTCTTACTGGCGGACCGCGAGGCACGTGAACATGCGCGTCGTTGGGTGAAACAGAACAGGTATATGAGGTAAACGCATGACCAGCGTAATTTTCAGTATCCTGGCTTTTTTGGTTGCGATTAGCGTGTTAATCGCAATCCATGAGTTTGGCCATTTCTGGGTGGCAAAAAAGTTAGGAGTTAAGGTGCTGCGTTATTCTATTGGTTTTGGTAAACCAATTTGGAAAAAAACAGCGGGTGTAGATAAAACCGAATATGTTATTGCCAGCTTGCCGCTAGGCGGCTATGTAAAAATGCTCGACGAACGTGAAGGGACAGTCAGCGATGATGAAAAACATCGCGCTTTTAATCGCCAGCCTGTTTCAAAACGATTCGCCATTGTCCTTGCCGGTCCCGCGTTTAATTTTCTATTCGCCATATTTGCCTACTGGCTGATGTTTGTTATTGGGGTAACCGGGGTAAAACCGATGGTTGGTGAGATTGAGCCGGGAACACCAGCGGCGATCGCGGGACTCATGTCCGGCCAGGAAATTGTTGCAATTAATGATAAGCCAACACCTATCTGGGATGTTGCCATCCAGACGATAGTTCCTGCCCTGGTTGACCGTAAAGCGCTGGAAATGGAAGTCAAAGGACAAGACGGATATACCCATAACGTTACCCTGGATCTAAGTGATACCAATAGTGAATTGGAACCCGGTGAACTCTTTGCAGCACTTGGATTCAAGCCATGGCGTCCAACTGTTCTGCCTGTTGTTGGCACAGTGGTTGCCGGTTCACCAGCCGAGCAGGCAGGGTTGCTGGAGGGAGACCTGATACTGGCAATTGATGCCAAGCCAATAACAGACTGGGGAAAACTGGTTGTATATGTTGCGGCACGTCCTGATAGCGATTTGCAGGTAAAAATAGACCGGCAAGGAATCGAGCAAACTATTTCACTGCACACCGCCAGTGCCACGGTTAAGGATAAGACAGTCGGTAGAATGGGAATTGGACCGAAAGACCTCGGTAAGTATCCCGAGGATATGAAAATCCTCTATCGTTACTCATTGTTTGATTCAGTGGGTCAGGCATTGGGCCACACCTGGAACAATACTCAGTTAACTCTCAAGATGATTGGTAAAATCCTGGTGGGGGAGGTGTCTGTCAGGAATCTCAGCGGCCCGATCAATATTGCCGTCTATGCGGGCTATTCCGCCAGTGCCGGCTTTGCCAGATTTATGGATTTTCTCGCTATTGTGAGCATTAGTTTGGGGGTGTTGAATCTACTGCCTATCCCCATCCTGGATGGTGGACACCTGATGTATTATGTGGTGGAGATCATCAAAGGGAGTCCGGTCTCGGAAGCCACGATGGAGGTGGGTCAAAGGATTGGCATTGTATTCTTGTTAATGCTTATGAGTGTCGCTTTTTACAATGATATTTTGCGGCTTTTAAATTAATAATAATTGAAGTATTGCTGGTTAATGAATAAATATCTTGGCATGGGGTTCCTGGCGGCTGCAGTTAGTACTTCCGCTTATGGATTCGAGCCGTTTGTGATCAAGGATATTCGTCTGGAGGGATTGCAACGCATCTCGGCTGGTACGGTGTTTAATTACCTGCCCGTTAAGATTGGCGATAAAATTAATAACGAATTGAGTTCACAGGCAATTCGTACGCTATATAAAACAGGATTCTTTAAAGACGTAAGACTCGAGCAAGAAGGTAATGCCCTGGTGGTGTTTGTGGCCGAACGGCCGGCCATTGCTGATGTTTCAATTACGGGTAATAGTGAGATACCCACTGAACAATTAGAGGATTCCCTCAAGCAAATTGGTCTGACCAGAGGCAAGGTGCTGGATCGGTCATTGCTGGATAAAATCGAGCAGGAATTGGAAAGGCAATATTACAGCCTCGGCAAGTACGGGGTAAAAATAGATACAGAAACATCTCCATTGGAGAGAAATCGTGTCAAGGTCAGTATTAACATTGCCGAAGGTGGAGATGCAAAAGTATATGCGATTAATATCGTCGGCAATGAAATATTTACTGATGAGAGACTGTTAGGTCGAACGCAATTAGGCGGAATTTCTTTTTTTGGCGGAAGAAAGCAATACTCAAAACAATTATTAGGGGCTGATCTTGAAACCATAAAGTCTTTTTATCTGGATCGCGGTTACATAAATTTCAATATTGACTCAACCCAGGTTTCACTGACACCTGACAAGCAAGATGTGTATGTGACAGTCAATATTACTGAAGGCGAGCAGTACAAAGTCCGTAATATTAAACTTGCCGGCGACCTTATCGTTCCGGAAAATGAATTAATAGATATGGTCAGCCTCAAGGAAGGCGATGTCTTTTCGCGTAAACTGGCTGTTGAGAGTACCAAACGCATCAGTGATCGTTTATCTGAAGATGGTTATGCGTTTGCGAATGTGAATATCGTTCCTGATGTTGATAAGGATACACTCACTGTTGGAATAACATTGTTTATTGATCCTGGTAAACGAGTATATGTAAGAAGGGTTAATGTCAGCGGCAATAGTAAAACCAAGGATGAGGTTATTCGACGTGAATTTCGCCAATTTGAAGGCGACTGGATGTCGTCAAAACAAGTTTCCCTGTCACGTTCACGTCTCGATCGTACCGGTTATTTTGAATCGGTAAGTGTAGAAACACCTGCAGTGCCGGGTACCAGTGATCAGGTCGACATCAATTATGCCGTTAAAGAGCAACCAACCGGCAACCTGTCCGCAGGTGTTGGTTACTCTGATACGCAAGGGGTACTTCTGAACCTTGGGGTTACGCAAGAAAACTTTCTCGGTACCGGCAAGCGTGTGGGTGTTAATATCGACAATAGCCAGGTAACCAAGAACTACAGCGTTAGTTACACTAACCCTTATCACACCATTGAAGGGATAAGTCGCGGATTTAGAGTCTATTACCGTGCGGTTGACGCCCTGGAGGCAAACATCTCCAATTTTACAACGGACAGTTACGGGTTGAGCCTGAATTATGGCTTCCCTCTGGGCGAAACCACCTCCGCGCGTATGTCCCTGGGTTTTGAAAATACCGAATTGCTGCTGGCTGATGATACACTGGGTATTTCAGCGGATATCCTTGAATTTGTTGAAGAAAATGGTAATGTTTATGATGATTTTCCGATTTCGGCCTCCTATGTTGATGACAGTCGAAATAAACGCCTGATGGCGACGAGTGGTTCATTGATGACACTGGGTACTCAAGCCACGGTACCGGGGAGTGACCTGGAATATTACAAGTTGAATTTCAGGTACTTACACTATATTCCACTTGGGAAAGTGACAGCCTTGTCCCTTAATACTTCCCTGGGATATGGGGATGGATATGGGGATACGAGCCGATTACCGCCCTTCAAGAACTATTTTGCAGGGGGTGTCCGGACGGTTCGCGGGTATGATGCCAATAGCCTCGGTCCACGTGATATTGTAACCGGTGACCCGATCGGTGGTGATAGAATGATAATTGGCAACGTCGAATTGATTTTGCCAAACCCGCTGGAGACCGAGGAAGGATCGGGGTCAACGCGGGT
>CBDUOW010000065.1:0-8766 GCA_965368945.1 uncultured Gammaproteobacteria bacterium | reverse complement strand
GCCCCCAGTTGCAGGCCCAGACGAACCAGCGCCTCAAAATCCAGCTCGCAATGCCATAAGTGGTTCAATACCATCAGGGTCGTCGCGGCATCACTGCTGCCCCCACCCAGACCACCCCCCAGGGGGAGCTGCTTGTCCACCTCAATATCGACACCCCGCGCATGCTGACAAGTCTGCTGCAGCAAACGGGCTGCCCGCACCACCAAATCCGCATCCTCGGGCACACCGGGCAAGTCGCTGATTCGCCGCACCTGATCATCATCCCGTGGATAAAAGCGTAACCGATCACCGAAGTCGAGAAACTGGAACACCGTCTGCAGCAGATGGTAGCCGTCCGCCCGCTGACCGGTAATGTGCAGGAACAAGTTCAATTTTGCCGGCGCCGGCCAGCTGTTATTTATATCCCAATCAGACATGCGCGTATTGTCGGGGCAAACCCGGCGGGATACCAGTCCATCGCTCTCATGCCCGCCACACCCCCTTTAGCAAAAGCGCTCGACTCATTTCGCCGCCGGCAACAATCGCAGGGTTGTCGGGCCACTGAATTCATGGGGTGGAACCGGAAGGTTATGCTGATCTGGCTGGCCTGTGTGCTTGAAAACGCGTCCGGCATTATCAAAGCGGGCGCCGTAACAGGCCTCTGAATAACCTGTCATTCCCGCTGGCAGTTCAATTTGCCGGACCTGGCAACCGCGACGCGTCTCACGCGGTAAAAACACAAAATATTCCGGCTTGAGTGAGCGGGTGCTGGTGATCACCGCCGCCGGCTGCTCGCTTTGTTGAGAATCCGGATCCCGCAAGGTATCCCTCGCGGCCGTCTGCAAATGCCGGATCTCCGGCTGCGTGCGGTAATGAACCCAGACCTCACCGCCCGGCCAGGGCACGGCGTGAATCTGGCCCGCTTCAAGATGGGAGAGATCAACCTCGACGATCCAGGGATTGCGGCTATCACCCGGGTCACTGCCAGCAGGACCTAAACTGGCAATAAACGGAATCGCCGCCAGTCCAAGCCCCACCAGGAGCAACAGCTTTAGCGTCACTCTGAGATATAGACGGCGCGGGTCGGACATCTATTACAGAAAGACCTGCCAGTTATCCACCACCAGGCGGACTTCAATATCCTCACTCTCGATAAACAGGCGTTCCGGCAACTGATATTGCTTGACGGCAACATAGTCCCGAAATCGCACCGTCCAGTCACGTTGCTGCAATTCAGCCAGGCGCCCATAGGCATCCAGGTGGGTTTGATTCGTATGGTTCTTGCCCGGATCTGGTAAGCCCAGGATCCAGTAACGCAATCCCGTCACCGGCATGAGCACACCGGTATGGGCATATAACAGCAGCTCCGGCTCCCTGGCGTAGTAAGCATGATGCTCAGCATCGTGCAATACGACGCTCTGCGGATTGCCCACCAGCTTGACCCCCGCACCGAACGGGCCGGAGAGGAAAATTTCATACCCTTCCGGTTTCTGGCGCCAGTTCAGTTTCAGGTGCCAGGCTTCCGAACCGCGGGTGATGGCCAGACGACCGTTCAGGCGCCAGTCATTCACCTTGCTCAGGTCCTGTTGGCGCGACTGCCAGGTGGCTTCAGGATCGGCAGGAGGAACCGGCATTGGGGCCACACACCCTGCAATAAACAGGGTGATTGACAGGAAAAGCAGGTGCCTCATTGAGCGAAGCGCTCAATAACGTTCAGCAGCACCTTGTCTTTGGGGGTTTCACGTAAGGCTTCATCCCAGATCTCGCGGGCCCGCTCCTTGTTGCCCAGTACCCACAATACTTCTCCCAGGTGGGCGGCAATTTCAGGGTCTTTTAACTTATCAAATGCCTGTTGCAGGTAACGCAGCGCTTTTTCATGCTCACCCAGGCGATAGTAGGCCCAGCCCATGCTGTCGAGTATGGCCGGATCGTTGGGTTTGAGTTTGAGTGCTTTCTCAATGTATTGCTTGCCCTCAGTGACTCGCCCGGTCATATCCACCAGGGTATAACCCAGGGCATTCAGTGCCTCGGCATTGTTCGGCTCATTTTTGACAACGTGAGCCAGGTCGGCAACGGCCTCATCTACTCGCCCGAGCTGCTCCGCCGTAAGGGCACGCGCGTACAGCAATTGGGGATTATCCTGCATCTGCTGCAGGGCGAGGCTATAGACCTCATAGGCTTCTTCGAGCTGGTTGGCGTTACGCAGAATTTCACCCTCGGCCAGAAACAGGCGTAACTCCACATCCAGAGTGGGCGCACTGATGTTCTGTACCCGTGCCCGTGCGGCATCAATGTCACCCTGCTCCGCCAATATGGCGGCAATGCTAATCTGGGCATCGATATAATTGCTGCCTTTACGAACTTCGGTGTAATAACGCATGGCGGCCGCGGTATCTTTTTCTATCTCCGCCACCTGGCCGAGGTAGTAGTAGGACTCGTCGACCCGTTGGCCCAGCTCGATCAGACGTTCAAAATTGCGCTGGGCATCACCCTTGCGTTGCGTCTGCAGGTTCAACAATCCGAGGGCATACAGGGCTTCGGGGGCATCGGGCTGGTAGTCCAGCAAGGTACTGAACTGCTCCCGGGCCTGTTCATAGCGTCTCTCATCCACCAACCGGCGGGCATAAAACAATCGAACCGCCACATCATCCGGATAGCTTTCAACCGCTTCCTGGATCAGGCTCAAAACCTGTTCATTCTGACCCTGCCGAATCAGGATATTGGCACGCAAAATATGCGCTTCGCTCCAGTCTGGAACCAGCGCAATGGCCTCGTTCGCCGCAGTCGACGCCTTGTCCAGGCTACCGACCAGCATGGCCAGATAGGCATAGGCGTACAAGGCTTCTGGATCCTGGCGGCGTTTCGCCACCAGTTGTTCCATGGCGCCGAGTGCGGCCTGCTTGTCTTTTTCCTTGCTGAGCAGGGAGGTAATCAGCATGTAGCTGTTGTGGTTGTTTTGTTGATCGGCGCTCAGCACCCGTTCCAGGTGCGGCAAGGCCTCATTCACTTTACCTTCGCGCATCAACAGCGCGGCAGTAACCTGATGGGCCTCCAGATTCTCCGGCTGCAACTCCACCCACATTTGCGCGGCGGTGAGGGCACTCTTTTCATCCCGCGAATAAACCGCGATGCGGGTGGCGCGCTCGACCACATCGGGATCGCGTGACAATTGGGCCGCCTTGAGATAAAACGGCACGGCCACATCCAGACGACCCCGCTGGCCGGCGATTTCAGCCGATAACAGGTAATACAGGAGTTCCCCGGTCATTTCCGTGGCGGCGGCAGGCGCGAGCTGTTTCGCATCCTCCAGGACGGCTTCGGGGACCTCATCGGGGGATGTGGTTCCGGCGGACGGCTTTGTTAAAGAAGCTGAATCGGGGGTATCATGCTGCGCCGGTGGCGTCGTACACGCCGCTAGCAACAACAGTGGCAAGGCAATTATGGAAACTCGAAATATCATCACTACATCCTGTAACGGCCGAAGACCGTTACTTATTTAGAAACATAATCAAAACTATACCCAACTTTGGACACTTTTACCTTTATAATGCGCCCATAAATACCAACGTGGTTGATTCCACCTAATATTTCAAGATCATAGTTACTATTTTCGGCATTTTTCCTTGCGCAAAAACCCTGTGACATTACTGGCATTTGGTATTAATCATAAAACGGCCCCCGTGGATATCCGGGAAAAGGTCGCGTTCGCCCCGGATAAACTGGGCGTCGCATTACAGGAACTGCTGACTCTGACCGCCGTCAACGAGGCGGCCATTGTTTCCACCTGCAACCGGACCGAATTGTATTGTGACTTGTCCGAGGCGGATAGTGCCGAGGTGGTTGCCTGGTTCAGGGCCTATCACTCCCTCAGCGCGGAAGAGCTGGACCCCTATATTTACACCCATCTCGATAACCAGGCGGTGCAGCACATCCTGCGGGTCGCCAGCGGACTGGACTCATTGGTACTGGGCGAACCGCAGATCCTCGGCCAGATTAAGGATGCCTATCACACCGCCAGTCAGGCAGGGGCCATTGGGCACCTGCTCAACCGCCTGTTCCAGCACACCTTCTCCGTGGCCAAAGAGGTCAGAACCGACACCGCCATTGGCTCCAGCCCGGTCTCGGTGGCGTTTGCCGCTGTCAGCCTGGCCAAACAGATTTTCTCTGATCTCAGCGAACATACGGCACTGCTGATTGGCGCGGGCGATACCATTGATCTGGTGGCCCGTCATCTGAATGATCAGGGGATCAAGCACCTCATCGTGGCAAATCGTACCGTGGAACGGGCCATGACCCTGGCGAACCAGTTTATGCACAGTGAAGCCATTGCCCTGGCCGACATGCCGTCACGCCTGGCGGAAGCCGACATAATTATCTCCTCCACCGCCAGCCAGCTACCCATTCTGGGCAAGGGTGCGGTCGAGAGCGCGTTGAAATCGCGTAAACACCGGCCCATGTTCATGGTCGACATTGCCGTGCCGCGGGATATCGAGCCGGAAGTCGGGACTCTGTCAGACGTGTATCTTTACACCGTAGATGACTTACATGAAGTCATTGAGGAAGGTCGCCAGACACGCGAAGAAGCGGCCGAGCAGGCCCAGGAAATTATCGAGAACCAGGTCGAGCACTACATGGGCTGGTTACGTTCCCTTGAGGCGGTCGACACCATTCGCGGTTATCGCGAACAGGCCGAACGGTTACGGGATGAGGCCATGCAACATGCTCGCCGCCAACTTGCCGCCGGCCGTGATCCCGAGACGGTCATGTCCGAACTGGCGCGTGTTCTTACCCAGAAACTCTTGCACCAACCTACCGTACAAATGAATCGCGCCGCATTTGAAGGCCGTGAAGATTTGCTCGAGGCAGTCCGCGAATTATTCAACCTGAAAGATAACGAAGTCTAAGCTCCTGCCGTCATGAAACCTTCGATCCACAACAAGCTGGAGTCGCTCGCCGAGCGTCTGGAAGAGATCAACGCCCTGCTGGCCGAGCCGGAGGTGATCAGCGATCAGAACCGCTTCCGCTCCCTGTCGCAGGAGTATGCCCAGGTTAACCCGGTGGTCAGTTGTTTTCGCCAATATCAAACCACCCTGAACGATATCGAAGCGGCCCGCCAGATGCTGGAGGAAGACGATAAGGAAATGCAGGACATGGCGCAGCAGGAGCTGGATACGGCCAGTGCCCGCAAGGAGGCACTGCAACAACAACTGCAGTTACTGATGTTGCCCAGGGACCCCAACGACGCAAAGAATATCTTCCTGGAAATTCGTGCCGGCACCGGCGGGGACGAAGCCGCCCTGTTTGCCGGTGACCTGTTCCGCATGTATTCGCGCTATGCCGAGCAACAACACTGGAAGCTGGAAATCATCAGCGAGAATCCCGGGGAACACGGCGGTTACAAGGAAATCATTGTCCGCATTGAAGGCCAGGGCGCCTATTCCCGCCTCAAGTTCGAATCCGGCGGTCATCGCGTACAACGGGTACCGGAAACCGAATCGCAGGGACGCATTCACACTTCAGCCTGTACCGTCGCGGTCATGCCCGAAGTGGATGAAGTGGAAGCCATCGATATCAACAGTAATGACTTGAAGGTGGATACCTATCGCGCCTCCGGCGCCGGCGGCCAGCATGTGAACAAAACCGACTCGGCCATTCGCCTCACGCACCTGCCCAGCGGCATCGTGGTGGAATGCCAGGACGAGCGTTCCCAGCACAAGAACCGGGCCCGCGCCATGTCCCTGTTACAGGCACGCCTGTTACAGCAGGAGCAGGACAAACAACAGGCCGAACAGGCCCAAACGCGCAAATTATTAGTCGGCAGCGGCGATCGTTCCGAGCGCATCCGGACTTACAACTTTCCCCAGGGTCGCATCACCGATCATCGGATTAACCTGACGCTCTACAAGCTGGAGGAAGTGATGCAGGGTGGCCTGAGTGAAGTTATCGATCCGTTGATTGCCGAGTATCAGGCCGACTTGTTGGCGTCAATAGGCGAAGACTGAACGCCGACGCACCGCTTTGGAATTGGTGTTAATTTCTCGTCATATGTCCACCACCATTCAACAGGCTCTCACCTCCGCCACGCAACGATTGGCGGACCAGCACGATAGTTCCGGCCTGGATGCGGAACTGCTGCTGGCGCATATAATTCACAAAAGCCGTGCCTGGTTATATACCTGGCCTGAACACAAACTGGACGCGCAACAAATCGAGCAGTTCAATCAACTTGTGCAGCGTCGCGCCCAGGGTGAACCGGTGGCACATCTGATCGGCCAGCAGGCATTCTGGTCGATCACGTTACAAGTTACCGCCGATACCCTCATTCCCCGTCCGGAAACCGAGCTTCTGGTGGAACTCGCGCTGGAACACATTCCGCAAAGTGCGACCTGGCGGATTGCAGACCTCGGCACCGGTAGCGGCGCCATTGCCCTGGCGCTGGCGAAAGAACGCCCGGCCTGCCAGCTTATTGCCAGCGATAAATCCATGGCGGCACTGAAAGTCGCTGAAGAGAATGCCCGGCTGAACCAGATCGAAAACGTCGTATTCCAGCATGGCGATTGGCTGGCTGGACTCGCAGGCGATTCCCTGTTCGATATGATCGTCAGCAATCCGCCTTATATAAGGAGCGATGACCCTCACCTGCAACAGGGGGATGTGCGTTATGAACCCCTTCGCGCCCTGAAGGCCGGAAAGGAGGGTCTGGATGATCTACAGTGCATCATCGAGGAGGCACTGCCTCGCCTGAAACCAGGGGGTTGGCTATTGTTGGAACATGGCTATGACCAGAAAGCGGCTGTGATGCGACTTTTGCAGCACGCCGGCTATCAACAAGTCGAGGACTACCCCGATCTTGCCGGTCAACCTCGCGTCGCTGCAGGCTGTAAGCCGCTATAAATAATCCCGGTGGCATAAGCTGCCTTCCGAAACCGTGTTGAATAATTAAGAGGGAGGAGAACTATGGCTTACTTTTATCTGGCTATCGCCATCATTGCAGAAGTGGCCGCCACCAGCGCCTTGAAAGCCTCCGCCGAATTCACCCGGCTTGTTCCCAGCCTGATCGTCATCGTGGGCTATGGCATTGCTTTTTATTGCATGACCCTGGTGCTGCGTTCTATCCCGGTAGGCGTCACCTATGCCATCTGGGCCGGGCTGGGTATTGTGCTGGTAACGATTGTCGGCGCCATCCTCTACAAGGAAATTCCGGATCTGCCCGCCGTGATTGGCATTGGACTCATTATCGCCGGTGTGGTGGTGATTAATGTGTATTCAAACACGATTGGCCACTGAGCCTTTATCAAGATATCACTAATATTATAAAAAGCTTCTTCTGCTTGACCCCCGGTACGGGGCGATTAGGATAGGTAATGAAACAACTGGTCATGTGGATATTTTGAAAAAACAACGCGAAATCATTTTTGATTCACTCCATCCTGATCCGAACCAGGCGCATTCGGCCACCCAGGCTATCAGCGAACTGAATGGCATCAACCAGATCGATGTGCTCTCTCCCACCCGTATTGTGGTGAGCTATCAACTCAGCCAGGTCACGCTGGCCGATATCGAGTTTGTGTTGCGTGAGCTCGGTTACCACCTGGATGGCAGTCTGATGTCCAAGATGAAACGCGCCCTCTATGCCTATACCGAAGAGACCGAGCGCGCTAACCAGGGCTATACCAGCAGCCAGCAATCCACCCGGGATGTGTTCATCAAACAATATCAGAAGCGCCCGCATGGTTGCCGCGATCCCCGCCCGGCCTACTGGCGAGGTTACCTCTAGTATCAGGGACGAGTGATAAGTAACGAGGGACGAGGAAAGACGTTTGGATTGAGGATCCTGAAAGTTTCTTCATCGTTATCATGGTCACAGGCTTCGATGATAAAACCCTGCCTTTTATAATCTTGTGGATAATGTCCACTTCCGCTCTCTGTTATACTCGCCACTCGTCCCTCGTTACCCGTCCCTGTTCTTATGAACGATAACCAACTGCTGCGCTACAGTCGCCATATCATGTTGCCGCAAATTGATGTGGCAGGACAGGAGAAGCTGCTTGCCTCGACCGCATTAATTGTCGGCATGGGCGGACTGGGATCGCCCGTGGGCATGTACCTGGCCGCGGCCGGAGTGGGCCACCTGATCCTGGTTGATTTCGATAACGTGGAATTATCGAACCTGCAACGCCAGATCCTGCATCAGACCGCGGATATCGGTCGCCCCAAGGTCGAGTCGGCTCGCGATGCATTGCAGCGCCTGAACCCGGATGTGCAAATCACCATCGTTAACCACCAACTGGAAGGTTCGGAACTACAGGACTGGATCGCAAAAGCCGATGTTGTACTGGATGGCAGTGACAACTTTGCCACCCGCTTTGCGATCAATGACGCCTGTGTTGCCACCGGGACACCACTGGTCTCCGGCGCCGCCATTCGGATGGAAGGCCAGATCGCGGTGTTCATGAATGACGGTAGCGGTCCCTGCTATCGCTGCTTGTACAAGGATGAAGGCGAACTGGATATGAGTTGCAGTGAGAACGGCGTGCTGGCGCCGGTGGTTGGCATCATCGGCAGCATCCAGGCCACCGAGGCCATCAAGGTGCTGACCGGGGTAGGTGAAACCCTGCACGGCCGATTATTATTGCTTGACGCGCAGCACATGGAATGGCGCAGCCTAAAACTGAAAAAGGATCCCGCCTGCCCCGTTTGCTAACGGGTTTCTTGAGAACTCTCTGGATTCAGCGCATTTTCTCTTTCCTGCTGAAAATCATCGTACTCAGGTTGCCGCGGACAGTC
>CBDUOW010000064.1:0-8891 GCA_965368945.1 uncultured Gammaproteobacteria bacterium | reverse complement strand
GCGACGATGGTATGGATCTGTTCCGGTGCCACGCCGTTGCCCGGCCACTCAAACGGCACAATGGCAATGGGTAAGGCCCCACTTACGCCTTGGGTGATTTCTATCGTCAATACGGCCCGTGATGGACCGACCAGCGCCAGACTCACGGCAATAATGGCAAACAACTGCTTTAACATACCCATCTCTCACTTATATACGGTTACGGGGTTCAAACTGAAACACCACTTCCCGGAATTCATCAAACAGCCCTGATTCCAGCGGTGGTACCGATAAAGGTGCAGCACGATATACTGCCTTTTCAACCGATCGATCAAAAGCGGCATCGCCGCTACTTTTAATAATCTTCACGTCCACCACATCACCACTTGGAATCAACCTGACTTTTACTTCACATAGCAGATCATCATGCGCCGTAGCAGGAATGTTCCAATGCCGTGTGACTTCTTCCTTAATCAAACTGCGATATTTGTTGATCTCAGACAGGCTTGCCTGGCGACGCGCCTCGGCCTGCCGTGTCTGGCGATCCACTTCCTGTTGCTTTTGAAATTCGGCTTCCTGGCGCGCAATTTCCGCCTGCAATGCCTCCTGTTTTTCTTTTGCTTTGCGTTCTTGCTCCTGCCTGGCCAGACGTTCCCGTTCCTTTCGTTTGTGCTCAGCCTCTTGTTTGCGTTTTGCTTCAAGTGCCGCAAGACGTTTCTTTTCAGCAGCTTGCTGTTGCTTGCGCTTCTTTGCCTCTGCTGCACGCTGTTTCTTTGCTTCTTCCTTACGCCGTTGTTCTTTCAAACGCGCTTCACGCGCCTGCCGCGCTTCATCCTTCTTGCGTTGCTCGGCTGCCTTGAGTTTATCCAGCTCAGCCTGAATGACTTTTTCATCTACGGCAACGGCTTCGATAACTTCCGGTGGTTCGCCAAACATTCCGGTGGGTGTTCCACTAAAACGAAAACTGACAACCAGTATCGCAACAAAAACAAGATGCGCCAGAATTGCACCCAGTACCGCCCGCGGATGGTTACGAATCGCCTGCCACATCAGCTACTGCACATTGTCCGGAAAGCGTGTCACCATGCCAATATGTTCAACACCCGATTGTTTCAACAGTGCCATCACCTGCACAACTTCGCCATAGGCCACATTCCGATCACCTTTCACATAAACCGTACTGTCCTGACGATGACGTAATACGGCTTTGACTCGAACCATCAGCTTCTCTGCATCCAGTGACTGGTCAGGTTTGTCGCCAATATTAAAATAAAAACGACCTTGTTGATCGACGGACACGACCAGGGGTTCCTGCCCCTTGCTCTCAATATTCTGCGAATCAGCCTGGGGCAACTCAACTTTGATGCCCTGGGTTAACAACGGTGCTGTCACCATAAAAATTACCAACAACACCAGCATGACATCAATGTAGGGTACGACGTTGATCTCCGACATGCGTTTGCGCCGGACTCGACCCCCGGGTTGGTAGACACTCATGCCGCGGCGCCCTGACCACTAATATGTGCCTGACGTTGCAATATTGTGGAAAACTCTTCAGCAAAAATATCGTAACGGTTAATGAGGCGTTCCACATCATTGGAATAACGATTGTAGGCAATCACAGCCGGAATCGCGGCAAACAACCCCATAGCGGTGGCGATCAAGGCTTCCGCGATCCCCGGGGCAACCGAAGCGATAGTCGCCTGTTTAACGGCCCCGAGTGCCATAAAGGAATTCATAATGCCCCACACCGTACCAAACAAACCGACATAAGGGCTGGTGGAACCCACCGTTGCCAGAAAAGAGAGATGCGTTTCCAGGGTTTCAACTTCACGGTTCATTGCCACGCGCATGGCACGTTGCGAACCATGGATGATTGCCATGGGATCAACACCGGCACTCTTGCGTAAATGGGCGAATTCACGAAAACCGGCTTCAAAAATGGATTCCATGCCGTTGAGTCGGCCACGCCGGGTGGAAACCCGTTTATAAAGTTCACCAAGATCCGCACCGGACCAGAAACGACGTTCAAACCGATCCGATTCAGTGCGGGCTTTCTTGATGACCGACCACTTCAGGAAGATGATTGTCCACGAGAACAGGGAGACAACCAGCAACAACAACATGACCAGTTGCACAACAAAACTGGCATCCAGTATTAAATGAGTAACGGACATATCCGCAGACACTGCTCAGGCCCCCTGTAGAAGCTGTTGTTTAATGTTATCCGGAATCGCGCAAGGTTTGAAACTATCCGGTCGCAGGCTGACGATTTTTACGCTGCCTTTGCATAACAGGCTATTGTCTGCAACCCGGGTAATACTCTGTTCAATCGTCAAACTGGCACGACCCTGTTCAATCAGGTTTGCGCTTACACGCAGTTCATCATTGAAACGGGCGGGCAATAAATAGTCCACCTGCACAGATCGTACCGCAAATATGACAGCTTCTTTTTGTATGAGTTCATCCTGCTCAAATCCAAGCTGACGTAACCATTCAGTCCGTGCTCGTTCCATGAACCTGAGATAATTGGCGTAGTAAACGACACCACCGGAATCGGTATCTTCGTAGTAAACCCGCACCGGCCATAGGAACTCGTTCACGCTTCAACGACTCTTGCGGAAGGAAGAGGATTCAATCGTCATTCTGAGTATCATCAAATAATTCCAGTGAAGTCTGGCTGCGGGCTTCGAGTTGACCCGGTATATTCATACCTAAATGCAAATATGCATTGCGGGTTGCCATGCGGCCACGTGGGGTTCGCATAATGAATCCCTGTTGAATCAAATAGGGTTCCAGTACGTCCTCGATGGTACCGCGTTCCTCCCCGATGGCCGCCGCCAGGCTGTCGATACCCACCGGTCCACCCTGAAACTTGTCCATGATCGTGAGTAGTAACTTGCGATCCATCATATCGAATCCGCGTTCGTCGACATTAAGCATTTCCAGTGCCAGCTGTGCCACCTCGGCATTGATGCTGCCACTTGCCTTAACCTCGGCATAATCACGCACGCGGCGTAACAGGCGATTAGTAATGCGCGGCGTGCCGCGGGAGCGATGCGCAATCTCCAGCGCCCCGGCATCGTCGATACTCACCCCCATGATACGGGCGGAACGTTTGACGATGCTGATCAGATCCTCGGCACTGTAGAATTCCAGCCTTTGCACAATCCCGAACCGATCCCGCAAGGGTGAGGTCAGCAGCCCTGCCCGGGTGGTGGCGCCGACCAGGGTAAACGGTGGCAGATCCAGCTTGATGGAACGGGCGGCGGGACCTTCACCGATCATGATGTCCAGCTGGTAATCCTCCATTGCCGGGTAGAGGATCTCTTCCACCACCGGGCTCAAACGATGGATTTCATCCACAAACAGGACATCATGTGGCTCAAGGTTGGTGAGCAAGGCCGCCAGATCACCAGGGCGTTCCAACACCGGACCCGAGGTGTGACGCATGTTCACGCCCAGTTCATTGGCGATAATGTGTGACAGCGTGGTCTTGCCCAGACCGGGAGGACCAAAGATCAGAACATGATCGAGGGCTTCCCCGCGGCCTCGCGCAGCGGAAATAAAAATCTCCATCTGCTCCCGCACCGCGGGCTGCCCGACATAATCAACCAGGGTCGTGGGACGAATGGCCCGGTCCAGTGCATCTTCGATACCCTGTGGCTGGGCGGCAATGAGTCGATCGTCATCTATCATACTGGTTTCTGTGTTGTGGCATCTCGGTTGCTACACGTACTTTTAATTCTTATGGTTTACTGATGGAGGCCTTCAGGGCTTCGCGAATAATATCTTCACTGGTCAGGCCTTCGCTGTCGACCTGTTGCACCATTCGACTGGCTTCCTGCGGCCGGTAACCCAGTGCAATCAGGGCACTGACGGCCTCCCGGCCCGCAGCGGGTGCCATTGATGGTACAGCCGCATTCGGTAACGTCGCGGTGTCGCCCACTTCCCAATCCACCAGTCGATCGCGCATTTCAATGATTAAGCGCTCCGCTGTCTTCTTGCCCACCCCCGGCAAGCGGGTCAGACTGGCAGCATCATTGTCCTGTACACAGCGGGCAAAATCATCGGCACTCATGCCCGATAAAATGGCCAGCGCCAGCTTGGCGCCCACCCCGGTGATGCGGATCAGACTGCGAAACAGGCGCCGTTCCGATTCGGTGGCAAATCCACACAGGATCTGGGCATCCTCGCGCACGATCAAGTGAGTATGCAGGGACACCTCACTGTCCACAGCCGGTAACTGATAGAAGGTGGACATGGGGGCCTCTACCTCATAGCCCACACCCTGCACGTCCACCAGCAAAAACGGGGGCGCCTTACTGACCAGAATACCCTTGAGCCGTCCAATCATGCCGCTGATTCCATTGGATTAGCGGCCACGCCGGCTGCTGCGCCGTGCCTGGTGTAACACTGCCTGGCCTGGCGTCATACGAGACAGGGTCTGGGCGGTATGGGCATGGCACAAGGCGATGGCCAGTGCATCAGCCGCGTCTTCCTGGGGCAAATGGGATAGCCCCAACATGGCTTTCACCATATGCTGAACCTGCGCCTTGGCGGCATTGCCCTTACCGACTATGGCTTTCTTGATTTGGGTCGGGGTGTACTCATGAACCGGCAGGTGTCGCCCGGCCACGACGCTTATCGCTGCACCGCGTGCCTGACCCAGCTTGAGAGCGGAATCGGCGTTGCGGTGCATAAATACCTGCTCCACGGCGACGATGGCGGGCTGGTGCTGATCCAGAATGTCAGCCAGTCCTTCCACCAGGATACGCAGGCGACTGGCAAGATCCTCACCCTTGATGCGGATACAGCCACTGCCGACCCAGATGGCACGTCCTGCATGCATTTCAATGATTCCATAGCCGGTCTGACGGGATCCGGGATCGATACCGAGGATACGGGCCGGTTGATTGCTCTCAGGTCGTAAGGGCATTTAGTACCAAGTCTGGTTCGCAGTAATGTCAGCCCTGACCATAGCACAGACTTCCCTTCTGACTCGAGCGATGGGTCGCGAGACTCAAACCGGCATTCAGGCCAGTTGCGCCATGACCTCATCGGAGAAATCGGCATTGGTGTAGACGTTCTGGACATCATCCAGATCCTCCAGCGTGTCCACCAGGCGCATGACTTTTTCCGCATCTTCCAGCCCCAGATCGACGCTGGTAGCAGGGGACATGGTCACCTCTGCCATTTCCGGTTCCACACCAGCCTTGAGCATGGCTTGTTTCACATCGAGAAAGGCATCCGGCGTCGTCAGCACATCAATGCTCTGGTCATCATTGGTCACGATGTCATCCGCACCGGCTTCGAGAGCAACTTCCATCACCCGATCTTCATCACTTCCCGCCGGGAAAGTCAGGGTACCGATTTTACTGAACAGGTAGGCAACCGAGCCATCGGTGCCCAGATTTCCTCCCGCCTTGGTAAAGGCATGGCGCACTTCGGACACGGTACGATTCCGATTATCGGTGAGGCAATCCACCATAACGGCAACCCCGTTCGGCCCATAACCTTCATAACGCACTTCTTCATAATTCTCGCCATCGGCCGCGCCGGCGCCCCGTTTCACAGCCCGCTCTATCGTGTCCTTGGTCATATTCGCGCCCAGGCCCTTGTCAATGGCGGCGCGCAAGCGCGGATTCGAGTCAGGATCACCACCACCCATACGGGCGGAGACGGTAATCTCGCGAATTAGTTTGGTGAACAGCTTGCCGCGTTTGGCGTCCTGTGCCTTTTTGCGGTGCTGAATATTGGCCCATTTACTGTGTCCGGCCATGTGCTACCTCGTCATGCAGGGTTGGATTCAAAAGCGGGATTTTAGCATCTGTGCCGGGTAAACGCAGGCCTAACCGGGGGGCTGAGCCGGGATGCGGTAATTGGCATAAATTACGGCAAATTGACTGCGGGGTGGTAACTACTGGTTTGGAATGAGAATTGCGCTGGCTCTGATTGCGGTGAAATTAAAACAATAGGTTCAGACCCAGTTATTTTCAGTCATCATCGGGCAGAAATATCGCCGTGGTTTCCATATCCTGAATCTGGCCACTGTCGTAGACAAAGTTATGCCCCCCGATACTAATCGCGTCACCGTGTTTGAGGATTTGTCGACTGATCCGCTTACCGTTTACCCTGGTGCCATTGGTGCTCCCGAGATCCTCAATTGTATAATCGAAGTGATCTTCCAGGTATTCGTTGGGCTGACGAGTAATTTTGGCATGCTTACCGCTGACGGCCGCATCGTCCAGTTGAATGTCATTTTCCGGATTACGTCCAATGCCGATCTCGTCCTGCTCAAGTTTGTAGGAACTGAGTGTTACCGCTTCGTGCTTTAACAATAACTTGGCCATATTTCTCACTTTATCCCGTCACTAGTAAATCACGTTTCAGTTAGCCGCCGTGAACTGGAGTTGAGTCCCTGCCACCTCAATCGTATCCCCTTCCTTCAGGCGCTGGCTGTTAGCGCTGATAGACTGACCATTCAGCTTGGGGGGGTTGCCACGTTCACCTGTACCACTCATTGGCATCAGGAAATATTCCTTACCCCGCCGTGCCACCACCGCCACCTGCACCCCGGGAGAACCCAGGGTGGTATAGGGTTTGATCAGATTAATACTTTCCCCGCTCTTCGGTCCTGAGAGGATTTTGACCTGGTAATGTTTGACCGGTTGGGCTGCCGGCGCAGCGGCACGACCCTCAGGCTGAATAATGACGGTTGATTCAAATTCCTCGGCATTATCGTCAATAAATTTCAGTTCATGCCGTCCAATCTTGATGATGTCACCATGGTTTAACTGGCGCCGGGTGACTTTCTTGCCATTAAGAAGAACCCCATTGGTACTGTTCATATCCTCGATATAGGCGTTTTGCAGCATCAGTATTGAGGCATGTTGACCACTGACAGTCGGATCATCCAACTGAATATCGTTATGTGGTTTACGGCCAATTGTTATCCGTTCCTTATCTAATGGATATTCTTTCAAGACCGCACCTTCGTGTGTCAGCACCACTCTAGGCATAACTTCTCCCGTATAACTTAGTTAAGCGCATTCTTTATCACAGGCCAACACTATCAGAATACGCTTCTTGCAAGCTGATAAGTATGACTGAAATATTATCCTTACCCCCCTTTTCATTTGCGAGGGCAATTAGCTGCTTGCAGCCTGTTTTGAGATCATCATTTGATAGCAGCAGTAGTTGTAAAATCTCCTGGTCGGTGACTAAATCGGTCAGTCCATCTGAGCAGAGTAAATATGTATCACCATTTTGCATCGTGTCCTGCGCAACATCCACATCCACCTGGTCTGCGATCCCCAGGGCCCGGGTGATTAAATTACGGCTGGCAGATAACTGGGCTTCTTCTTCGCTGATATAACCATTATCCAGCATTTCCTGGACAAGTGAATGGTCGGTGGTGAGCTGGGATAATGCCTTATCGCGCAGACGATACATCCGTGAATCACCCACATTCGCAATAATGACACGATCACCGTGAAAAAGCGTTACGACAATGGTTGTACCCATCCCGGCGCATTCCAGGCGCTCGTTGGCCATACGAATAATCTCATCATTGGCGTATACGATGGCTTCACGTATCGCGTCATTAAAATCAATCATATTCGAAGAAGCCATATCAGGCCCCAACACATCCTGGAGGGCATCCCGTATACTGCTTACGGCCAGTTCGCTTGCCACTTCACCGGCGTTATGACCACCCATACCATCGGCCAGTAAAATCAAACCCAGATGGGCATCCCACCCAATGAAATCTTCATTGTGTTCACGGAGTTGACCCACATCGGTTTCACCGTAGACGGTTAATTTTGTACCTTGCCGTATCACGCGGACGCCCTGCTTGTTGTTGTTTTCTTCTTACCCTTAAGGCGGTCACGACAACGCATCAAAGCTTTGGCCATCTGTGCGCCTGTTTGGAAGCGATCATCCGCCTTTTTATGTAGCGCCTTGTTAATTATCTGGCTTATACACGAAGGAAGTTCAGGACGGAACATGCGAATATCCGGGTGCTTCTCATTTGCGATTTTATACATCAGGCTCGCGAGTGAGTCTGCAATAAACGGCAATTCTCCGCTTAACATTTGATACAGGGTTATCCCCAGAGAAAACAAATCCGAACGGCCATCAACTTTCTGGCCCGCCAACTGTTCTGGCGACATATAAGAAGGACTACCAAGAATGGTTCCGGTTTTCGTCTTGCTGGTATCGATCAGGCAGGCCACCCCGAAGTCCGTGACTTTCAGGATACCGCTCTCAGGGTCATAAATAATATTGGCAGGTTTGATATCACGGTGAACGACGCGCTTGCTGTTCGCATACTCCAGCGCATCTGCCACCTGGATCATCATATTCAGAATCTCGTCCGCCGGTAACAGTTTTTCGGGCTTGGCCCAGGCCAACAGGTTGTCACCCTTGAGGTAATCCATCGCGATGTAAGACAAATCCTGATCCTCACCCACATCATAGATTGTCACGATATTAGCATGGTTAAGCCGTCCCGCTGTTTCTGCTTCGCGGAAGAAGCGGGCTTTGACATCAGCCAGTTTTTCACCTTCAAACTCTTGTGCCAGACTCATGGTCTTGATTGCCACGGTACGCCCAATCTTGGGATCATGTCCGAGATACACCATTCCCATGGCACCGCGCCCCAGCTCCTTATCAATCTGATACCGACCAAGCATGGGTTTTTGCACCCCGCTGGAGCTTATCACCAGGGTACCGTTGGCGGCAGCCGTACTTCCTGTTCCAGTGACGCCCAACACCATGGCATCGGAAACTTCCTGGGTACGTTTTATCCGCTCCTTAACATCATTGTAATTGGGATTATACTCGGCGATATATTTGAACACCGCTACGGCCTTGTTGAACTGACGCTTGCGTTCATAATCCAGACC
>CBDUOW010000063.1:0-8951 GCA_965368945.1 uncultured Gammaproteobacteria bacterium | reverse complement strand
AATAAACACCCCCAGACTGTCCGGGAATTGTTGCCGCACCTGACGCGCACCCTGCCAGTCAATTTCAAGGATCACATCCACCCCTGCCGCCAGGCGATCTTCAATATTGGCCCGGGCAGTCCCATATAAATTGTCGAACACCTGGGCATGTTCCAGAAATGCACCCTCATTCACCATCGCATTGAACGCCGTGACATCAGTAAAATGGTAATTAACCCCATCGACCTCGCCCTCACGAGGTGCCCGGGTGGTATGGGACACTGACACTTCAATGCCGTCAGACTTATCCAGCAGCGCTTTGACCAGACTGGTTTTACCGGCCCCGGAAGGAGCCGCGAAAATATATAAGGTGCCTTGCGGCGAATTACTTTGCATCATTCATTACACCCGGGTTCACTCGATATTCTGTACTTGTTCGCGCATTTGCTCGATAAACACTTTCAGGTCAACCGAGGCACGGGTCGTGTCCGTATGTATCGACTTGGACCCCAGTGTATTCGCTTCCCGGTTAAGTTCCTGCATTAGAAAATCGAGGCGTCTTCCTACCGGTTTATCCGCTTTCAGGACCCGTTTAACTTCTTCAATATGCACACTGAGGCGATCGATTTCTTCTGCTACATCGGTCTTTTGTGCCAGGTAAACCATCTCCTGCTCCAGCCGGTCATGATCCAGCTCCACCTTGGCTTCATTGATTCGCTCCAATAGCTTCTGACGCATTTGTTGCAGAATGTCGGGTAACTGCTGTTTAACCGTCGCCACGATCGCATCCATTGAGTCGCAACGTTCGCTAATTACCTGTGCCAGTTTCTGTCCTTCACGTTCACGTGCGTCGATCAGATCATCCAGGGCCTGGCCGAGCAACTGTGTCACTGCAGTTTTTAACACTTCCAGGTCTACCGGTTTACTCTGTACTACACCCGGCATGCGCAGAACATCAAGGGAGCTGATAGGCCCCGGGCTATATAAATAGGAATCTATATGCCGACAGGCATGGGCGATACGTTTTACCCGCTCATCATCCACAGGCAACTCCGAATCAGCCAGCTCCGGAGAGCTATAACGCAGGTTGCACTCCAGTTTGCCGCGACCCAGCCGCGCGGTAATTTGCTCCCGCAAGACCGGTTCAAGATTGCGCAGCTCTTCGGGTAAACGCAACGAGATATCAAGATAACGGTGATTGACCGTGCGTAATTCAAGTACCAGTTCACCGGCCTCGCTACTGGCTTCCTGTCGACTGAAAGCAGTCATACTACGAATCATGCTGAGGGCTTCCTGTAATGTTAAACTCCGAAAGCAAGCCTACCACGGCGACACATGCATTATCAGCCTCAAAACTTTTACTCAATATTTTGCTCAAAATGCCGACTATATTAATCTAGAATACAGTCTATTTTTCAACCACTTGAGCTTATGACGAAACATTCCCACGAACTTCCACCCGGGACGCCGCTGGACGGCTACACCATAACTCGCGTAATTGGCGGCGGGGGATTCAGTGTGGTCTACCTGGCTACGGATAATGCCGGAAACAAGGTGGTGATCAAGGAATACATGCCGATGAAACTGGCGATGCGCAACGAAAACCTCGAGGTTGTCGCCATTAATGAACATAATGTGGAGCGTTTTGCCCATGGTCGGCGGCTGTTTTTCCAGGAAACCAGCACCCTTACCACCCTCAAACATCCCAATATTGTCAATGTGATCAACTTCTTCCGTGCCAACGGCACGGTATACATGGTGATGGACCACGAAGAAGGACACAACCTGCAGGCTTACATTCAGCGTCATCGCGGCAAGTTGAGCGAGGCCTTCATCATGACCGTGTTCCCCGGCCTGCTGAACGGCCTGGGCGAAATCCACCGTAAGGGCCTGCTTCATCTGGATGTTAAACCAGGCAATATCCATTTGCGCCAGGGGGCGGATCCCCTGTTGCTGGACTTTGGGGCCGTGCACGAAATGATGCATACTCGCCAGTTTCAACCCAATCAGGTCGTCACCCCGGGATTCTCACCCACCGAACAACTCGATCCCGGTGGATATGTCGGTCCCTGGACAGACATCTACGCTCTGGGGGCAACCATTCGCACCTGTATGTCGGGCTCACCACCGCCGTCTTCCACCAAACGGCGTGAACGCGACACCATGCGTCCCGCGACAAGTGTATTCAAGAAGCGCTATTCGCAGACATTATTGGAAGCGGTGGATTGGTCTATGGATATTGATCCTCTGTTGCGTCCCCAGAATGTGGAACAGCTACTGGATGTGCTCAAGAACATCAGCACCTCAATGTACCAAACGAACTAAGCAGACCAGTATGTATGCAGTTTGAAATTGGAAGAACAAGCCGCCTGGGTAACCGGGAAGTTAATCAGGACCGACTTACGGTGATTGAGAATCGCCATGGCGCCGTGCTGGTACTTGGTGACGGGTTGGGGGGTAAGCCGGGGGGTGATCTGGCCGCACAAACCCTGGTCGACTCCATTAGCGAAGAACTTGCACTGAATCCCTTACCAGCAGAACATCCAGAGAAATTTCTGCACGAGCTGATCCGCCGTGCTCATCATGCCATCCTGATGGCGGGTCAGGAACAAGAACCGCCCCTCTCACCTGGTTCAACCGCCGTGGTTTGCCTGGTGCAGAACCTCAAGGTATGGTGGGCGCATGTCGGCGACAGTCGTTTTTATCTATATCGCAATGGCCTGCCCTTATACCGCACCCAGGATCACTCTTACGTCGAGCAACTCTACCGGGAAGGGCGCATCTCGCTGAGAAAAACCCATGACCATCCGATGCGCAATTACGTTACCCAGTGCATCGGGCTATTCCCCCACGAACCGGAAATTGCCATAAGCAAAGGGATCGAACTACAGGAAGGCGACATCCTGTTGCTATGTTCTGACGGATTCTGGGAACCACTGGATGATGCCCAGATCGGCGCCATGATCGAAAAAGGCCAGCTCAATAATGCGCTAAATACCCTGGCCGAGCGGGCCGAAACGACAAGCTATCCACATAGTGACAACACCACTGCGGTCGCATTACGTGTGATCTCCCTCCAACAACCACAACCCCGTAGTCAGCAGACCAAATCTAAAAAGCCTGGCAAGCGCGCCACCCTGAATGATGCAATCGAGGAAATCGAACGCGCTATCAAAACCTATGAAAAGGAAATGAAGGAATAAATTTTCTTCATTCGCCCGAATTCATCGCAACCGTTATACTCTGCGCCCTGATGTTTTAATAAAGAAGGTATAGTCATGCGACCCAGCAGTAGATCACCCGATGAATTACGCCCCATCACAATCACCCGCAACTACACCAAGCATGCCGAGGGATCTGTACTCATAGAATTTGGCGATACCAAGGTGCTGTGTAACGCCACGGTAGAAGAAAAGGTGCCGGGTTTTCTCCGCGGCCAGGGACAGGGTTGGGTGACGGCTGAATACGGCATGCTGCCGCGTTCAACAGGAAGTCGCATGGGCCGGGAAGCAGCCCGTGGTAAACAGGGTGGCCGCACCATGGAGATCCAGCGGTTGATCGGTCGTTCCCTGCGTGCAGCTGTCGATCTTGAGGCCCTGGGCGAGAATACCATCACCATAGACTGCGATGTTATCCAGGCCGACGGGGGTACCCGTACCGCTTCCATTACCGGTGCGTTTGTGGCCCTGGCGGATGCAATCCGTTATATGCAGGACAATAAGCTCATAAAAAATGATCCCATCATTGGCCATGTCGCTTCCGTGTCGGTCGGTATCTACAACGGCACACCGATTATGGATCTGGATTATGCTGAAGACTCCAATTGTGAAACCGACATGAATATCGTAATGAATGACCAGGGTGGCTATATTGAAGTTCAGGGTACCGCCGAAGGCACTGCCTTTTCTCCGCAGGAGTTTCAGGCCATGCTGGATCTTGGCAAACTGGCCATTGACCAGTTAATTGAACATCAACGTGAAGCCCTGGCGGTTGGATAATCCAAGCGCGCAACTTACCTCACTATTCGCGGTACAGCCATGACACAGATCGTTCTCGCCAGTAACAACCAGGGTAAGGTCCGGGAAATCGGCCAGATGTTGGCCGAGCTTGAGCTTGAAGTGGTGCCACAATCCACGTTCAACATTGAGGATGCAGAAGAAACCGGTCTGACCTTTGTCGAAAATGCCATCATCAAGGCCCGCCATGCATCCGCCGCGGCCGGTTTACCCGCCATTGCCGATGACTCAGGTCTTGAAGTGGATGCCTTAAACGGCGCACCCGGAATTTATTCAGCCCGCTATGCCGGCAAAGGTGCCTCGGATGAACAAAACCTGCAAAAGCTACTAAACGAACTGGAAAATATACCTGAAGAAAAGCGTACTGCCCGCTTTCAATGCCTGATGGTCTATATGCGCCATGCACAGGATCCCACGCCGATCATCTGCCAGGGCACCTGGGAGGGCATCATTACTTTGGAGCCAAGGGGAGATAATGGATTCGGTTACGACCCTGTGTTCTTTGTCCCGGGCCACCAATGCACCTCTGCCCAGTTAGCACCAAAAGTCAAGAACCAACTCAGCCATCGCGGCCAGGCACTATGCCTTTTGGTAGAGGCACTGGGCCATTCAAGTACCCGACAATAACCATCGAAATATTGTTTATATCCGATCCGTGTGCTAAATAATAATTAGATTAGAAAATAAGTAGTTACCACCATAACTTACAACCTTTAACTGCAATACGTGGCAAGGAGCCAGGAATGGGCGAAATAGTATTCACCCAACAATGTCTTTCAAAACTGGTAAAAATCCGGCGTGAGATGGAAAGGGAAATTGGTTACACCTATCAGCTGTCGAGCAATCATCACCTTGTTGATTTACTCAGGGCAGCAGCATTTTCCCCGGATGAAGAAATACAAGAGTGTTTTCGGGATTTCCTGCAAGGCTTGAACAAGCAACAGATAAAAACAATAAATGATCTTGGGATCAGCCTTCCAGCAGAATTTGCCGCCGGTTAATTAAGACATTAGTCATCAATCTGGTACGCGAACAAAGCGTATGATTGTGCATTTTCAGCACATTTAATACCCCCATGTGGCGCTGGATCTGACCCAATAACACCAACTTTATTATTACTGATCCAGATCAATAAAAGCGATTGTGTGGTTTTTGCCCACTGACTATATTTGTACTCACTGAAGTGCTAATAATCTTTTTTCGCCATGAATAAAGATTTCTTATTAGGTTTCAGTTCCGGGTATTTTTCCCGGATGCCAATTTTTAAGCTGGCATTATCTCCATGACCGCTTTGGGGGCCCACATAGGCCCCCACTTTTATGCCCGGTAATAATTCCTTTTGCTGTTACAATCGCGGTTCATTTTACCGTTCCCTCAGCAATATGCTTCAGTTCACCCAATTGCCGCCATTAGCGCTGTACATCCACTTTCCCTGGTGTGTGCGCAAATGCCCCTACTGTGATTTCAATTCCCATGAGCTTAGGGGTGAACTGGCTGAAATTGCTTATATCAACGCACTGATCACCGATCTGGAACAGGAACTACCACGTATCTGGGGCCGGTCTGTTAGCAGCATATTTATGGGTGGGGGCACACCCAGCCTGTTCAGCGCCAGCAGTATTGATCGCCTCCTGTCATCCCTGCGTGCCCGGCTGACTTTTGCACCGAATATTGAAATTACCCTCGAAGCCAATCCCGGCACCGTGGAACATAATCGGTTTGCCGAATTTCATGCTACCGGGATCAACCGCCTCTCCATCGGCGTACAAAGTTTCCAGAACTCACAGCTAGAACACCTTGGTCGCATTCATAATGGCAAAGACGCCATCCGTGCTGCGGAAGCTGCGCATAAGGCCGGGTTTGAGAATTTCAACCTGGATTTAATGTTTGCTCTGCCTGCACAAAACCAACAATCAGCCAAAGATGATTTACAAACTGCCATCGGCCTTTCACCCAGCCATATTTCTTATTACCAGTTGACGATCGAACCAAATACACTGTTCCACAAGCGCCCACCTGTTTTGCCAAGTGATGACCTGGCCTGGGCCATGCAATGTGAGGGTCAAGCTCAACTGGCAGGCGCAGGCTATACTCAATATGAAATCTCGGCTTATGCCCAGGTTGGAAGGCAATGCCGCCATAATCTTAACTATTGGCAATTTGGTGATTATCTGGGAATTGGTGCCGGAGCCCATGACAAGATTACCGATATGGCGCAACAAACCATTACACGCTGTTGGAAGGTAAAACATCCCGACGCCTATCTTAACAATGCAGCAACGCAACAACGTATCGCGGGTACACGCACATTGAGTCAGGACGACGCTACCCTGGAGTTCATGCTCAACGCATTACGCATGACCAGTGGCTTTAACAGTGACTTGTTTCAACTACATACAGGATTGCCATTAAGCGGCATTGAAGCGGCCATGCAGAAAGCAGTATCCAAGGGCTGGCTCGTTCATAACAGCGAGCACATTCAGCCGACCGAAGAAGGCCAGCGTTTCCATAATGATCTCGTGACGCTGTTTTTACCGGCATGATCGAGAACAGGCAGATAAATTGCCCTTATTGTGGTGCTCTGTTTGACACGCAGATAGACTGCTCGGCTGGTGAACAACATTATACGGAGGACTGCCACGTTTGTTGTCAACCCATCATATTCCATATTGAGGTGGGCCCCCGGTTTCAACTAACCAATGTGACTGTGCAAAGCGAAAATGAGTGACGATGATTCTTACAAATCTATTCCCTGCGCCGTGTATGACACCTATGAGATCGCGATCATGCACGGAGAACAATTACAGTTGGTCTGGAAAGATGAATCAAATCAACATAACATCAGCGTACTAAAGCCACTTGACTTGCAGACGCGCGAAGGAGCCGAGTTCTTGGTCGCCAGAACCGATGAAGGTAAGACCCTTAACCTCCGGCTCGATCATATTCAGTTTTGTAAGACGTTTATATAAAAATGCTAATCAGTCAATTATTCTAACTCAAACAATTATGGCATTGCGTACCCGCATAAAGGACATTACTGCTTATGTCACCCGTGATGGTTCTGAAATAAGAGAACTGATGCATCCTGCCGCGCAAGGGAATAAGGCACAAAGCCTGGCCGAAGCCATAGTCAAGCAAGGCCAACAAACTCATTTACACCAACACCATAATAGTGAAGAGTTGTATTTCATCACTAATGGTAAAGGGTACATGACATTGGGAGAAGAGCAGTTCGACGTCATCGTGGGTGACACTATCTGCATTCCTCCGGGCACACCGCACTGCATAAAAAATATCGGGACAGAAGCATTACATATCCTCTGCATGTGCTCACCACCTTATAACCATGACGACACGGAATTACTTGAACAACTATAACAAGAATCTGGCTTATGCGTATCGGGATTGATCTGGGTGGCACAAAAATCGAAGCCATAGCGCTGGATAACAGCGGCGTGGAATTATACCGCGAACGAATTGATACACCGCAAGGTGATTATCGAGAAACTGTCGATGCCATTGTTACCCTGGTCCAGTTACTTGAAGCTGAAACCCGGCAAACAGGTACGGTTGGTATTGGTATTCCCGGCGCCATCTCTCCTGCTACAAATCTCGTCAAAAATGCTAACTCCACCTGGCTTATCGGTAAACCGTTACACACCGATCTTGAGCATGCGTTGTCCCGTCCGGTACGTATAGAAAACGACGCTAACTGTTTTGTTGTCTCCGAAGCAACCGATGGCGCCGCCAGAAGTTTCGATGTTGTATTTGGCGTTATTATCGGTACCGGTACTGGCGGCGGTATTTATGTCAGAGGTAAGGAAATTACCGGCACCAATGCCATTGCCGGCGAGTGGGGCCATAACCCCTTGCCCTGGCCAACTCCGGATGAATACCCGGGGCAGGAATGCTACTGCGGCAAACTGGGCTGTATTGAAACCTGGCTGTCCGGTCCTGGCTTTAGCAACGATCATCAAATGCATGGCGGCAAAGGTAACACCGCCAGGGATATCGTACTATTGGCTGAGCAAGGGGATGAAACCGCGAATACCTCACTACTAAGATATGAAGATCGCATGGCACGTGCTCTGGCGACAGTCATTAATATCATTGACCCGGATGTGATCGTTCTTGGTGGCGGCATGTCCAACGTGACACGCCTGTACAACCATGTACCAAAACTCTGGGGCAAGTATGCCTTTTCTGATCAGGTAACCACCAAACTGGTTCCACCACTGCATGGTGACTCAAGCGGTGTGCGTGGCGCGGCCTGGTTATGGAATAAATAAGAATCTCAAGCTAACATCCTGGCTACCGGAAACTGTAGATTCTGGCCACAATTCAATTATTATCGTTTTTAGAGACCCCGAAAATGAAGCGTAAAACAAGGTTCAAAAGATTCATAAAAGACGTAATTACTCATACCCCGGTAATAAGAATGATATTTCTACTATTCATACTATGGTTTATTTTCTCTGCCGCACTGTACTTTTCTGAACGAGGAGCTGATGGAACAACGATAAGTTCATACGGTGAAGCTTTATACTGGGGCATAGCAGCATTTTCCACCGCCGGTATCGCTGATACACCGCAATCCGGCTTTTCACAATTGATTGGTGGAGCATGGATAGTGATTGGCTCCATGCTATTTTTTGGAACTATTGTAGCTACAGTAACAACATACTTTATGCGTCCATTACAACGTCCGGCAAGAAAACTCGTAGACACAATTGAATATAACCTCGAGCAGCTGGATGATTTATCAATTGAGGAACTTGATTTACTGAAAGAAACCACTGATACACTAATCTCTCATATGGAACGTTTAAAGGAGACCCGTTCTGCGGCCACAGAAAATATTAAAGAGTAATACAAATCAGTGTATATTTTACCTTGAAGCAAACACCCGCTGTAATAATTCTGTGGTGCGCTTTAGCGGATCATTTCGAATAGCCG
>CBDUOW010000062.1:0-9074 GCA_965368945.1 uncultured Gammaproteobacteria bacterium | reverse complement strand
GTTACCGGAATGGGATTGTCTTTTGCGTCACGATGGTAATCCGCAAGGATACGAGTCAGACCAATAGGCAGATTATCAAACAAGCCGCCATCTGCAAATACTGCTTCCGCCTTTTCATAACCGGGGAGGCACTGGAGTTGTGAGCCTGTCTTTACAGGATTTTCTTTTTCGTTTTCAGCCTTTTCTTCCTTCCTCTTGGCAAATTCATAGTGACAATACTGTAATCGCTTACGACCAAACGCGACTGGAAATGCACTGGTGGTCAGCATGGCAGTTTCAACTTGCTCATCGGAAATAGCGAACGGCGGCAATCTGGAATCGTTCGGAAAAAGGATCATTGACGGGTCAACGAGTGAGGGATAATCTTTTGGATCAAAAAAGAATCCCACGGTCTTATCCTTTTTGACTACCAATTCAAACGGAAAATAAAAACGCTGGTTTTGAACAAGAATATTGCCTAAATTCAATACTTCAGGTTTAACCCGGGTAACCGTGACGCCCAGAGGAACACGGCAACCCGCACGGAATGACGGCGTATTCCATTTTTCACGCATGCTTCGTGCTGCCGTAATTATATCCATACGCGAAAGCAAGGCGTCATCTGACTTATAAAATGGTGAAGTTGCGGAAGCGGGTAACAGGTGGTTGATATCCAGGTTCAACCAGACTTCACGGAATAAATTATCATCGATTGTATTTGCCAGGCCCCCATCTTTCATGGGGCGTGTACACCAGGTCATACCGGATAGCAGCGAATTGATGCCGCCGGCAGAGGCGCCGGCAAAACTCGCGGCCTCAAAGGGGCGAAACTCGCCACCTAGCACAGTGTCTTTACTGGAGAAATCGCGTAGAATTTTCAGTGCGCCCCAGTTGAGGCCGGCTTCATACGCCCCCTTGCTGGCTCCGCCACTGATGGCCAGAGACACACGCTGAGGCTGGTCGTCATAATCAGCAGCGAAAGCCAATGATAGCGACCAGTAACCTGTAATGCAGAGAAGTAGCAGGTTTCTGAACAAAACCATCTTCATTCTTATTCCTTGGCTTTAATATTTCGTTCTAATTGGCGACAAGAAAACTGGATATATTACATGGAACATTAATGAAAAAGTGTATCCAAACTGCCAACGATAAATCAATGATTATTATGTATAAATAAGGAATTTTCATTGACACGGGCCACAAATTCCACCACCTTACATTTCTTCAAGTTTATAGATATCGAGAACCAGTATGTCACAAACAATTGCTGAACAATGGTTATTGGATGCGGTGAGAACGGCTAATGCCAAAGATCATGCTGCCCATATGGATCTTATTTCCAAACATATTAGCTTGCAGGGTGTGCCAGGTTTTGAGTCAATTGGTTATGAAGACTGGTCTCGCCAAACGCAACATGAATTCGAAAATAACCTGCTGAAAAGTGTGCGCTATGATGGCTTTAAGCTGGTTGCGGAAACCGATACACGAATTATGTTCAAGACCTTTGAAACCGTGGTAGCAACCGATGGGACTGTTAATGCGCAAGGGGTGGAAATGTTGCTGGATAAAGAAGAGGATGGGAAATGGCGCCTGGTTCAGGAGCGCATCCTGCCCCCGGATGAGAGCGCCCATGACCAATTAGTTCCGTAGACAGGAACTTGCTGACTTGACCCGGGTCGAAGTGGGTATTCCTAACGATTCCAGGTTTCTCCGCCATGGGTCTGAATCCAACTCTCATCAAACATAAATATGCGCGACCGGCCATTTATACCCTTCTGGCACTCATATTGGCAGGGTATTTTTCTCGCCATCCTGGCTATGCAACAACTGATAATGGCTTTAATCTCTCTGACTCATTAGTCCCCGCTGAACAAATTCATCACGGTGGCCCGCCTAAAGATGGCATTCCGGCCATTGATTTACCAGAGTTTCTTACAGTGCGACAAGCAGGATTTCTCAACCCCGCAGATCGTGTGCTTGGGGTAACTTATAATGGGATGAGTAAAGCCTATCCCGTGCGTATATTAAATTATCATGAAATAGTGAATGATGAATTTCAGGATGAGTCCGTGGTGATTACCTATTGTCCACTCTGTGGCACGGGAATGGCCTTTCACGCCGATATTTCTGGCCAAGCTCGAAGTTTTGGCGTGTCGGGATTATTGTATAACAGTGACATGTTGCTTTATGACAGGGAATCAGGGTCGCTCTGGTCACAATTAATGAAACAGGCAATCAGTGGCCCGCTTAAAGGTGAAAAGCTGCAACAGATTCCCATGGCACACACCACCTGGCGAGACTGGCAAAAGCAACACCCTCAAACCCAGGTTCTCTCGACCAGGACGGGATATTCCCGCGATTACACCAGCACCCCTTACCCGGGTTACAGCAGCAGTGATGTGGTTATGTTTCCGGTTAACTACCAGGCTGCACAATATCACCCGAAAGAACAGGTGCTGGGAATTGAAATAGGTACTACATTCAAGGCTTATCCATTTAGTGAACTGGCAAAGTTTGATAGCTCAGTTTTACATGATATGGTTGGGGGACGAAAACTGGAAGTTCAATATGATCCGGTCAATCGTACTGGTAAAATCCTGGATGAAAATAGAAAGGAAATCCCGACTGTGATCAGTTTCTGGTTTGCCTGGGTGGCGTTTCATCCCGAAAGTGAGGTTTTCAAGGCCGGATGGTAGCCAATCAAGTCTCGATTACTTGAACCAGTCGGCCATCTCATCATTAGCCAAATCGGCTATTTCTGTCTCATCTAATTCGATATGACCAACGGCTTCATCTTGAGAAGTCTCGATGGGTTGTTCTTCAGTTGTCGTGTTCGCGTTCTCCCGAAAAGCATCAAAAAAGGTTCTAAAGGTTTCCTCTTTGAGGCAAATCATAATTTTTTCGACCGCGCATTCCTGGCGAGCATCCCAGAAATGGGTGATTGAGCGGAAAAATGCCTGGGCGCAGATCTCAACGGGGATATTAAAATTGCCAGTGCCGATCGCGGGAAATGCGATCGAACCCCATTCATTTGCTTCGCACAGCAACAGGCTACGCGACACAGTCTGTTCTATCTTGCGTTGCTCGTCGCCCTCTCCCATATCCGGCGCCACTGCATGTATGACGGCTTTGTAGGGCAAACGACCCGCCGTGGTATAGACAGCCATACCACTGTCAATCTGTCCATATTCCTGTATCAGCTGCCTGCTTTGGTCCTGGAGGTTCTCACCTGCTGCGGCCAGGATCTTGCCTGCCAGGCCTTCTACGTGCGATAACTCGCTATTGGTTGGATTGACAATGACTTCAACCTGGGCTGTCAGTAAATCGCTTATGCCAACCCATAACTCGCGGTCTCCGTAGAGAAATTGCATGGAAGTTTTACTTACCATGTGAGACACCTGTCTCCACTGGATTAATACTATAGTGATAAGTCATATAAATATTATCGCATACACCGGGTTAAAATCATCTGGCGTGCAGTAAGTATTGAGTATTTTTGATGTAATATTCAGGGCTGAGTTGTGCGCATTATCAACCAGGAGGCCATCATGAGCAATGCAAGCGTATCTTTTATTAAAACGACAGTCATTGGCGGTCTGGTTGTTGTTATTCCTTTGTCCCTGATCATCATTATATTTGGCGATTTATTTGTAAATCTCGTCACAATTGCGCAACCCGTTGCGAAACACTTACCTTTCAATGAATTATTAAATACCATAATTGTTGCAATATTGGCAGTGGCTGGTATTTTTTTGATCTGCTTTATTACGGGTTTAATTGTTCGTACCAGTTGGGGCGTCTCCGGAAAAAACTGGTTTGAACGCAGTGTGTTAAATCGGGTCCCTATGTATTCAATGCTCAAAAACCTTACGCATCAATTTGTGGGTGAGGAAGGCACACAATTTACGCCGGCCGAAATTGATTTGTTTGGAACTGACTGTATGGTATTAGGCGCTATTGTTGAAGAATTATCCGATGGACGATTTTCGGTGTTTGTGCCAATAACACCTGCCGCTACTGTGGGCCAGGTCTATTTAGTACCTGCCAGTCGTGTGAAGCGACTGGATGCATCACTGGGAGCTACCATCAATACCATTACTGAATGGGGCATCGGAGCCGATAAATTATTTAAGTAACTGCTTATTTTAACAGAGGATGGTCTTTTGGCAGTTGTTTAGAGTACCAGATTGCCAACTTGTGCCGCATTGCTTGTTGAGAAACCTGTTCTTCCGGCAAAGGCTGAATAAGTTTGTCATGCACAAATAGTCGATAGATATATTCGATTTTCTCATTTGCTGAGTCTGTTGATTCAAACTCAACCGCACCCCGGGTTTCACCGTATGTCATGCCGACTTTTATTGCGGCTTTGACCAGTTCTGCTTCATTTTTCAGTTTTTTCATAGTGTTAATTCACTTGTAATCAACAAATGCTCTGCTGGCAATATTAGCGTATTTTTACCGAGCAAGGGAGCTACTAACCAATTATTTACGCTTGTTGAATCGCTTATAGAATGGGTACGATAATTTGCGAATGACCTAATCCATACCAACAAAAAGGCCAGCGAGAGCCAGCCTTAATTTTTCATTTTGTATTAATGTTGTTATATTTTCATATGCGACATCAATAATCTTGTCTTGTACTAGAGATCCGTAAATTCCAGGTTGTAGAACAAGTTCAGTGCCTGTGCTGTCAGGTCTTCTGACCCGCTACCCTCTTGAAATCGTTTGGCATAGGCAAGATAGACGCCGGCATCCTCTCTTAATGGATGACGGCAGGTGAAATTAACCATCTCGAGGATCATCGGCGCCGATCCTTCTGCTTGAGAAGCACCTGCAATTTTTTCAGTCTTGCGGTTAAATTGAACACATTGACTATCATTATAGGGAATCAGGCTCGACCCCTGCTCAATCACCTGGGACTTTGTTTTTTTATCGATGGCATCCATGCTTTTTTGAACGTAATCTTTAAAATCTTCATCGGTGTCAAAAGCAGGCAGCCTTACCAGCAAGGCCTGAATGGTGTATACCTCGCCTGATGCCTCACCACGTTTGGCAAGTTCGACTTTATAGGCGCTTTCATTTGCCACATTCCAGCCTGATTCATCGGGAACGACCAAATTAAATCCCTTGTGCGATAAAGTTTTGAAATTTGGTACATAAACATCCGAACCTGAATCAGAGCTCGTTGACGCGCATGAAACAGTCAAGAATGCCAATGCTGACAGCAACAAAATCTTTTTTATTCCCATACTTCTGCTCCCTGGAGAGATTTAATGGCTATGTGTCTCAATACATATCAATAATGATACACTATTTAAACCCTATAAAAAATACGCCTAAACGGCAAGTTCATGGGGTGGTGGCTTATGCCACCAGCACCTGCATAATCACCGTATCGGCAACCATTATAGATACTTTATATTATGTAGGGTATTGGTAATCCCGGCTTTATGGTCTTGTGCTTGAGCCAGATAACCCCATAATTATTACTATGAAACCGCAAAAAATAGACAGTTTTGATGGTTAGTGTTACCAGTAAACACCCCCGGATCGCGGCCGATTCGCCGGCTGACGTGCATGCCTGGCTGACTGCCATCGAGACTACCCGCAATGATACGGAAATTCAATTGATACGGCGAGCCAGCGAACTCTCGCAACGTGCCCACGAGGGGCAAACCCGCATTTCCGGTGAACCCTATTTCCTGCATTCTCTGGCTGTGGCCAATATCCTGGCAGAGCTCAATCTCGATGCGGAGACTGTCAGTGCCGCCATACTGCATGACGTGGTGGAAGACACCGACCTTAGCCTGGAGGATATTCGGCATCAGTTTGGTGACGCCGTAGCCCAGTTGGTTGATGGCGTCACCAAAATGGACATTATTTCGGCATTGCGGGATAGCGAAGACCCGAAAAAGCAAAAGGAGCATATGCAGTCCGAAAACCTGCGCAAGATGTTATTGGCAATGGCTGAGGACGTACGCGTGGTGTTAATCAAGCTTGCCGATCGTCTTCACAACATGCGTACCTTGAGCGCCCTGCGCCCAGACAAACAGCGCCGTATTGCCCGTGAGACTATGGATATTTTCGCCCCGCTCGCCAATCGGCTTGGTATCTGGCAGGTGAAATGGGAGCTTGAAGATCTCTCTTTCCGGTATCTCAATCCCAGCGCCTATAAACAAATTGCGGCCAAGCTGGCCGAACGGCGTGTCGCGCGGGAACAATACATAGAACAGTTCGTGGCACGGCTCCAGGAAGAGCTTGACAAGGCGGGTATCAAAGCTGAAGTCCATGGTCGTGCCAAGCATATCTACGGTATCTGGAAGAAAATGCAGCATAAACAGCAGGAATTTCATCAAATTTACGATGTGCGTGCCGTGCGGATCTTTGTCGAAACTATACCGGACTGTTACGCCGCGTTGGGAATTGTGCACACTCTTTGGAATTACCTGCCCGGCGAATTTGATGACTATATCGCTACCCCAAAGGAAAACAACTACCGTTCCATCCACACCGCCGTATTGGGGCCGGAAGGCAAAACCGTTGAAGTCCAGATCCGTACCTGGGACATGCACCAGGCATCGGAATATGGCGTTGCGGCCCATTGGCGTTACAAGGAAAACGCAAAATCCGACAGTGACTTTGACGAGAAGATTGCCTGGCTACGCCAGTTGCTGGAGTGGAAAGACGATGTGGCCGAAGCCGGCGAATTCGTCGATCAATTCAAATCCGAGATGTTCGCGGATCGCGTATATGTATTCACTCCCATGGGAAATATCATCGATCTGCCTGCCGGCGCTACGCCGCTTGATTTTGCTTATCAGATCCATACCGAAGTCGGTCATCGTTGTCGCGGCGCCAAGATCAATGGCCGTATGGTACAGCTTACCTACCAATTGCGTACCGGTGACCAGGTGGAAGTGCTGACGGTTAAAAAAGGTGGTCCGAGTCGAGACTGGATGAATCCTAATCTGGGATACCTGGTTACCAGCAAGGCCCGCCAGCATGTTCAGCACTGGTTCCGCCGACAGAATTTTGAGCAGAACATTGCCGATGGTCGCGCCATTGTCGAACGTGAGCTCAAGCGTATGGGTTTCACCGATGTCCGTTATGAAAAGCTTGCCCAGCATTTCAACCAGAAAGGCGTCGATGAGTTTCTTGCCATGGTGGGTATTGGTGAGATAAAACCCACCAAAGTCGTGAACACGGCACAACGATTAACGTTACCGTTGCAGCATGCAGAAGACATTGGACCTGTCCTGCATAAAGCCAAGGCCCGAACCACATCAACCAATGTGCAGGTACATGGTGTAGGTGATTTGCTGACCAAGTTTGCGCGCTGTTGCAAGCCATTACCCGGCGATCCAATCGTAGGCTACATTACCCAGGGTCAAGGTATCTCCATCCATCGGAGTGATTGCCATAACGTCTTACACACAATTGCTGAACACCCGGAACGTTTCATAGAAGTGGATTGGGGAACGGAATCCGATGGAACCTACCCTGTCGATATCGAGATTGAGGCATATGACAGGCAGGGTTTGTTGCGTGACATTACAACTCTGTTGTCGAATGCAGATATTAACGTTACCGCAGTCAACACCGAGTCATTTCGTGAAACCCACACGACCACAATGGTTATCTCGGCGGAAGTACCGAATATCGATATCTTGAGTAAAGTACTAGCCCGTATTGGTCAATTGTCAAATGTGACTGATGTAAGACGTAGAAATCGCTAACATGTCAGAGCAAGCCCTCTAAACCTGCTCTGACTCGTAATTTATACACGTAATTCTGTATAGCCACGAAGATAAGCGGCAAATTCCTGCAATACATCAATACCGGTCTTTTCTGCATCCGCACACCAGGTTTGCAAACGTTGGACGCGGTTTGCGTGATTCTGAGTTGTATTGGCCCAGAGTTCTTTTAATTTTTGTTGGAATTCATAAACTGTTGCCAGCGTTTGACTGTAGGAAGTTGCCTCTTTAATTCTTGTTATTGCTGTGTTATCCAGTTTGATATCTTCACGTGTCATTAGCTTACATACACGTTTGAAAAGTACACGGCAATATTCATTAGCGTGTTGTCGCTCTTCCCGCAGAACAGGCCTGATTACTCTTCGACCGTATTGTTTTACAATATGAAAACGGTTGTGAATCACGGCGCGTACGGTTTCTGTATCGATGACCTGCTTATTAATAGAAAACCGTATCTTAGGTGAAATTTTCTTGATATTTGCCAAGCCAAAAAAACTCATTAATCGAATATACAACCAGCCCAAATCAAATTCCCACCACTTGTTCGATAATCTGGCGGAAGATGGGTAAGCATGATGGTTATTATGTAATTCCTCACCTCCAATCAAAATACCCCATGGCGAAATATTGCGTGATGCGTCATGTGGTTCAAAATTACGATAACCCCAGAAATGTCCAATACCATTAATTACGCCAGCCGCGAAAATCGGAATCCACAACATTTGCACCGCAAACACGGTGATTCCAATTACGCCAAACATCAGCACATCGATGAGTAACATCAGTGAGATACCCAGGAAAGGAAAGTGACTATAGATATTGTGTTCCATCCAATCATCTGGGGTGCCTTTTCCATATTTGTCGAGAGTTTCCTCATTAACAGCCTCGGCACGATACAGCTCACTACCCTCTAAGAGCACTTTATTGATACCTAACACCTGTGGACTATGAGGATCTTCCACGCTTTCACATTTTGCATGGTGTTTGCGATGAATCGCAACCCATTGTTTGGTCACCATTCCTGTTGTAAGCCATAACCAAAAGCGGAAAAAATGACTTATCACCGGGTGTAATGTCAGCGAATGATGTGATTGATGACGATGCAAATAGATTGTTACGCCGGCAATTGTAATATGAGTCATTATCAACGTTATTACGCCAATGCCTAAGATTGAAAAACCGAACAGGCCATCTTGGATGATATTCATTAGTATTCCGTGTGAGTTATTAATTATGAGCAGGTGTTTCAGTCTGTGTTACTTAATTATCCTTGAATATAGAGAATACTATATTATGTGGTTTTTGTTTCAACTACAGAGTCTGTATTTTAACAAACGGTGC
>CBDUOW010000061.1:0-9096 GCA_965368945.1 uncultured Gammaproteobacteria bacterium | reverse complement strand
ACCTCTTCACGCAATCCGCTGGTGGTTGATCAACATGCGATCATCAATGCCTTTGAAGGCTATGAGAAGTTCTATTTTCTGGGTGGCAGCGCCAACTGGGGCAATATACGCGGCGTGTTACAGCACAATATTCCCAATCTGCGCGTCTATGAGGAAGGCAGCTATGCCTCACAACGCATTGATGTGTGGGGACTTTCGGATCTGGACCTCTTTAAGGAAGCACATCAAGTATTACGTCAACAGAACAAACCTTTCTTTGCCATCATTCAGACCTCCGGTAATCACCGCCCATATACTATTCCGGAAGATAATCACGGCTTCGAACTGGTTCACCATGACGACCAAGCATTGAAAGATGCCGGCTTCATTTCTGAAGGTGAATACAACTCGTTCCGTTTCATGGACCATAGCCTGGGCTACTTCATGCAACAGGCCAAGCTGGCAGGTTATTTTGATAACACGATATTTATTTTTTACGGCGACCACGGTATTACAGGCTATGGCGGCAAGCACACCCCACAATTTGAATCCGACTACCTCCTGACCGGTTTCCATACTCCACTGCTGTTTTATGCGCCAAAATTAATCACCCAGCCTGGCGTGGATCACAAGCCGGCCAGCGAGGTGGATCTGTTACCCACCATTGCCGGGCTGGCGGCACCACATGGTTATGTTAATACCACCCTCGGTCGGGATCTACGGGATCCACAATTTGCCGATCAGCGGTATGCCTTTACCATCACTCACCATCGTATCCCGGAAATCGGTCTGATTGGCGAAGACTATTACTTCCGCATGAATGCCGATGGCAGCAAAGCGCTGCTGATCGACACCCGCGTCAATGGCACCGGCCACGATGTCTTGCAACAACAGCCGGGGGAGGCACGCCAGATGCAGGAACTGGCCGCAGGCATTCACGAGACTGTCAAATATATGCTGTATCACAACAAGCAGTGATCCCTTCGCCAATTTGACCCATTGGGGTGAATACGGCATAGTCCCTGCCCCTGATTTACCTCAAACCTGTGTGGGGATAGATACATGAAAATTCTGGTCATCGGCGGCGGCGGGCGCGAGCATGCCCTGGCCTGGAAAGCCGCCCAGTCCAGCGATGTGGATATTGTGTACGTGGCACCCGGTAATGCCGGCACAGCCCATGAACCCAAGCTGCAAAATGTTGCTATCAATGCGGATGACATTCATGCCTTGGCCGACTTTGCCAAGTCCAACCGGATTGACCTGACCATCGTCGGACCCGAAGCACCGCTGGTGCTGGGCGTGGTCGATATTTTTCACAAGGCTGGCTTACGTTGCTTCGGTCCCACCCAGGGGGCGGCGCAACTGGAAGGCTCCAAGGCCTTCACCAAGGATTTTCTTGCCCGCCACCACATTCCCACCGCCGCCTACGGCAACTTCACCGATGTGGATGAGGCCGTCGCCTATATCCAGCAGCAGGGCGCCCCAATCGTGGTCAAGGCCGATGGCCTGGCCGCCGGTAAAGGCGTGATCCTGGCGCAGACCGAAGATGAAGCTATTGCTGCGGTCAAGGACATGCTGGCCGGAAATGCTTTTGGTGAAGCAGGACATCGGGTGGTAATCGAGGAATATCTCAGCGGAGAGGAAGCCAGTTTCATCGTCATGGTGGACGGGGAACATATCCTGCCCATGGCCACCTCCCAGGACCACAAAGCCCGCGATGAAGGTGACACCGGCCCCAATACCGGCGGCATGGGCGCCTATTCTCCCGCGCCAGTAGTGACCCCGGAAATACACCAGCGCGTCTTGCGTGAGGTGATCGAGCCAACCGTACACGGTATGGCCGCCGAAGGTCATCCCTACACCGGCTTCCTCTATGCCGGCTTGATGATCGCGAATGATGGCACCCCGAAGGTGCTGGAATACAACTGCCGCTTCGGCGACCCGGAAACCCAACCCATTCTGATGCGCCTCAAGTCCGATCTGGTGACGCTGTGCAATACGGCACTCGACGGCAAACTCGATACCATTAACACCGAGTGGGATCCGCGGCCGTCCCTTGGAGTCGTCCTGGCCGCCGGTGGTTACCCGGACAGTTATAACAAGGGTGATATTATTGAAGGACTGCCCGCCGATACACCCATTAGCAAGGTGTTTCATGCCGGCACCGCTGAAAAAGATGGCCAAATAGTGACCAATGGCGGCCGGGTACTGTGTGCGGTGGCCCTGGGCGACTCCGTGGCCGCAGCCCAGGAACAGGCCTATCAACTGGTCGATCAGATTCACTGGGACGGGATGTATTGTCGACGAGACATCGGTTACCGGGCGATCGCGCGTGAAAATAGCTAAATCTGAGGCTAAATTCGCTCAATGTCTGCGAAATTGCTAAAATTTCAGCTATCCCTGTAAGATGAAGCCGCTGCCATGCAGTGCTATCCATACAGCCGTGAAACGCAAATTAAGTTCCTTCTTCGTTATGAGTACAGTCAGCCAAAGATAAAAGCCGTGATAATTGTGGCTGATTTCCAGTAAAATACGCGACTTGCTCGAACACCGTGTCTGGATTGGGTCTGGGGGACACGCTGTGAACAAACTAATCGAGCCCAGAATTCTAAGAATTTTCAAAAACTACGAGTATTGAAGGAGTACGCATGTCCGCCAAACATCCCGTGATCGCTGTTACCGGCTCTTCCGGCGCTGGTACCACGACTGTTAAAGATGCTTTTGAGCACATTTTCTTCCGGGAAGAAATCAAACCACTGGTCGTCGAAGGTGATAGCTTCCATTGCTATGATCGCGCCGCCATGAAAGACGCGATTGCCGAATTCGCCAAGCAGGGCAAACAGCTCAGCCACTTCGGACCGGAAGCCAACCACTTTGATCTGATTGCCGAAACCTTTAAATCCTACGGAGAAACCGGCCACTGCAAACGCCGTTATTACCTGCACAGTGACGAGGAAGCGGCACTGCATAATGCCCGCCTTAGCTCTGACCTGGGACCTGGCCAGTTCACCCCATGGGAAGAAATCACCGAAGAAACCGACCTGCTGTTTTATGAAGGTTTACACGGTGGGGTCGTGGACGGTGATATCGATGTCGCCGCACATACTGACTTACTGGTAGGCGTTGTGCCGATCGTTAACCTCGAGTGGATTCAGAAAATCCATCGGGACAACCTGCAGCGCGGCTATTCGGCGGAAGCCATTGTCGACACCATCCTGCGCCGCCTGGACGACTATGTGCACTTCATCACGCCGCAGTTCTCCCTCAGTGATATCAACTTCCAGCGTGTCCCGACGGTCGATACCTCCAATCCCTTTATCGCCCGTGACATTCCGCTCCCGGATGAAAGCTTCGTTGTGATTCGCTTCCGGGATCCGAATGCCATGAATGTGGACTTTCCTTATCTACTGAACATGATTCACGACTCATTCATGTCACGCCGTAACACCATCGTGGTGCCCGGCGGCAAGATGGGTTTTGCCATGGAAGTTATCCTGGCACCGATGATTCATGAGCTGATCGAGAAAAAACGCCACAGCTGATTCAACCACTGTCGCGAACATAAAACCGGGGCGAATTGCCCCGGTTTTTTAAGTTTTTACCTGGCAGCACCTGTGCTAGCATCCCGAACCCCATAGCTGAAACATCGACCATGCAAAACTTTAAGCTCGGACACAGTAGCCAGCCAGACTGGCAAGCTGCCATTAAAGATTGCCTGAGCCAGATCGGTGAGCCCGCTGACTCCAATCTTGGCTTTATCTATGTCACCGACGTACTAACAAGCAGCCTCGGTGAGATTCTGCGGACACTAAAAGACCGCACCGGTCTTGCACACTGGGTAGGTAGCGTTGGTCAGGCCATTCTGTGCAGTGGTCACGAGTACTATGAGCAACCGGCAATCGCCATCATGCTGGCTGAATTTCCCAGTGGCAGTTTCAGTATATTTAATCATGCGGATGATACCCATCACCTGCAGGATAGCGACCCCATGGCAATGGGTGGATTGCGGTTTGCGTTGGTGCACGGGGACCCGCGCAACGGGCAATTGCCAGGCCTGATCGAAAGCCTGCCCGAGGAGCTTGGCAATGGCTATCTGATTGGCGGCCTCACCTCCTCCGACAGTCACTATTACCAGATTGCTGACGATATCGTGGAAGGCTCACTGTCCGGCGTGATTTTCTCAGATCAGGTCCAGGTGGTCTCCGGCCTGAGCCAGGGTTGCAGCCCCATCGGCCCCGTCCATACCTTGACCAAATCCGATCACCACATGGCCATCAGCATTGACGATCGCCCTGCGCTGGATGTTTTCAAGGAAGACATCGGCGAAGTTCTCGCACGAGACATTGATCGGGCAGCCGGATATATCTTCGCCGGCTTTCCGGTAAAAGGCAGCGATACGGGTGATTACCTGGTCCGCAACGTCATCGGTATTGATCCCGAAAATAACCTGCTCGCCATCGGGGATCACATGCAAAACGGGGTGCCGATCATGTTTTGTCGACGCGATGGCAAAAGTGCGATTGCAGACATGCAACGCATGCTGCATGACCTGAAGGAGCGTTTACCCGGACCACCGCGAGGCGGGATCTACATTTCCTGCATGGGTCGCGGCCGTTACCTGTTTGGTGAAGATTCCGCGGAAATGAAAATGATTAGCGATGTCTTTGGTGATATACCCCTGGTCGGCTTCTATGCCAGCGGCGAAATCGCCGGGCACCGTTTATATGGCTATACCGGCGTCCTGACCCTGTTCGTGTAAACCTGCCGACCACATTCACACCGGTACACAAGTTTCATACCTCAATCCGGCTTGCCAACCTATCGATGTGGCTATTAAATTAGACTTAGCAGCGCCGCCCTTGTATTGGCATCGTCACCAACTATAAATAATTCGAGCCACACTCAATTATTGCAGCACTTAATCCAGGGCCGAGAAATAATGGAATACCGAGAACTGGGCAATACCGGTACCGATGTCAGCGTCATCTGCCTCGGCACCATGACCTTTGGCGAGCAGAATACCGAGACGCAAGCCTTTGAGCAGATGGACTATGCCCTGGCTGAGGGAGTCAACTTCTTTGATACTGCCGAGTTATATTCCATTCCGCCTAAGGGCGATACCTATGGCCGCACCGAAGAAATCATTGGCAACTGGTTTAGCGCGCGTAAAAATCGTGACAAGGTCATTTTAGCCAGCAAAATAGCCGGGCCGGGAGAAGGCTGGGTTGATCATATTCGTGACGGCAAGACCCGATTTACCCGGGAGCATATTGAAGCCGCACTGAATGCGAGCCTGCAACGCCTTAAAACCGATTACATCGACCTGTATCAACTACATTGGCCGGAACGTAAAACAAACTATTTTGGTCCGCTCGGGTATATCCCGGAAGCCGACAGCTTTACACCCATGGAGGAAATTCTCGAAGTTCTTGCTGAGCAGGTGAAAGCCGGCAAAATTCGCTATATCGGCCTGTCCAATGAAACACCCTGGGGTGTTATGCGGTTTTTAAGCATCGCTGAAAAACTGGATCTGCCGCCTGTCGTTAGTGTACAGAATCCCTATAGTCTACTGAATCGCAGTTACGAGGTGGGCCTGGCGGAAATTTCCTGGCGTGAACAATGCGGCCTGTTGGCTTATTCGCCGTTAGGTTTTGGGGTGTTGTCCGGTAAATATCTGCATGGCAATTCTCCGGCTGGTGCACGCCTGACCCTCTATCCCGACTACACCCGTTATAGTAATCCTCAGGCGATCAGTGCGACGCAACAATATGTTGAACTGGCGCATACGCATGATCTCAACCCGGCACAAATGGCCTTGGCCTATGTGAATTCCCGGCCCTTCCTTACCAGCACCATTATCGGGGCAACCAACATGGAACAGTTGAGAAGTAATATCGGCAGTATTGAAGTCCGCTTGGCGGATGAGACCCTGGAGGAAATCGATGCGATTCATTCCAGATATCCCAATCCCTGCCCCTGAATGCAATAATCTGGTCTTTTTTGGGATATTATCATTCATAGTTAGGAGCGAATATGAGCTGCCTTTTTTGTAAGCTGGCCAAGGGTGAGATTAACAGCGACATCGTCTTTGAGGACGATGACGTCATTGCCTTTCGGGATATCAATCCCCAGGCACCCCACCATATTCTTGTTATTCCACGCCGACACATTGCTACGGTTAATGATGCCAATCCGGAAGATGCGGCATTAATTGGAAAACTGACTCTGGCGGCCCAGCGGGTGGCGAAGGATCTCAGGGTTGCTGAAGACGGTTACCGCCTGGTGATGAACTGTAACGACCACGGCGGCCAGACGGTCTTTCATGTTCATCTACACTTGCTGGCCGGTCGCCCGATGCATTGGCCACCAGGTTAACCATGACATTGCCCTTAGTGGCTGTTGCTACTGCGTTTCAGGTCCTGTGCCATTACCTGAACACCCCCATTCAACACACAAGCCTCTAATCCCTTCTGTACCAACAAGAAAGCCGCAGCTGAACTACGACGACCGGTTCCGCAATAAACAACATATGGGATATTTTTATCGAGCTCATCCATCCGCAAGCGTAACTCGTGCAAAGGTATATTGATGGCATCCGGTAAATGACTGTGGTGATACTCCTTGGCATGACGCACATCCACCCAACGCGCACCTTTAACGACACGTAAACGCGCCTCATCAGGGGAAACTCGGGTTAATAAAGGCTCTTTCAACAATTCGTTGAAATCATTCATGGACAACCGCATCACTACCCCATCAGTTTTCATGGTAACAGATGCGTTACGTTTACTACCTGATAACAGTGCTTCTTCACCAAAGCTTCGGCCCGGTTCCAGTGTTGCCAAATCAACCGTTCGAGTGACTTTTGCCTCACCCTCTGTCAATACGTAGTAATAATCGCCAGCTTCGCCCTGCGAGACAATCGTATCTCCCTTATTAACATGTATGCTTTCCATGCGTCCGAGCAATTGCTTGATGTTGGCTGGTGGCATGGATTTAAATGCCATGATGTGGCGCATTTTACGGATCCAACTGCGATCCTCATCACCGCTTGCCGGTTCGGTGATTATAATGGTTTTTGCAAAATCAATCTCTTGATGTTCATCTGGTGCTACTTGCTGTTGCGAACTTGCTAGCTGCTGCGGGGCTGATGTTTGTTTTGATGCCACGGCTGTTGTTTCTGATACCGCCATCTGGTCCCACATCATCATGTAATCCAGAACACTATTATCAATACGTACGACTTCAACCCGGGTTAATGCTGAACAACTGGCCTGACGCGGTTGACTATCATCCAGAGGGAAACGAGCTTGTTGATCTTTATGTGAAATAATCTTGTCTATCTTGCCACCGGACGAGGTTAACTGCACATCCCCTTCCAGCAAATAAACAGTCTGGTTATCAATATCCCCTTCACGAAATAAACTGCCCCCAATCCCCAGGTGTTCGGTATAACTCAGGGGCATTAATTCCTGCAACCGCTCCTCTGACAAGGTAGTAATGGGCTCAAGCTTTTTGAGCTGATCAATACTGATGGTTCTTTTATTTGTCATGAATCTCTGGTTATTTGATCATTCTTGGTTAGTATGGCTTGATTATTATTGTTTTGCTTAGATTTATTTGATATTGATATTTCAACTTATCAGCAACCCGGGCCAAATGTGTTAGTTATCACATCCAAACCAATCATGACAAATGACATCTCATCGAAAGTGTTAACCCGTTCACATTTCATTGCGCCAATGTCTATTTTAAGAATGGGTATTGTTAACTATCCGCTTGTGGTGCAATAACCGGGATCAATATCCATTTATTAAGTCGGCATCTTGCTACGGCAGTCGAGAACATGCCGGGGTAAAACCAAGAGCGCGTTGTCACAAAGCCTGAATTAAAAAGCGGATAAATAGACCCCGCGTATTTTATGGCAGTTCAGGAAATAAATCATCGCCTGGGGAACTGGCGACAGAATTTTCTCTGCTAACTGTGGTGGTGCTGTGTCAAACGCGCAACCCACCCAAACGCTTCATTACTAATTGCCGGTACCAACTGATACCACTATAGAATCCCGCACCAGCAACCATCAAGATGCCCACCAGCCACCAGTACCAGCCAGTCTCACTACTGACCAGGGTTGCCCTTGCCTGTGCCAGTTGCCATTGCGAACGTTCAGTCGATAGCTGATCGATTCTTGTGTTTAATACCCGGTTTGCCTCCTGCAACACCTGGTTACTTTCTTCCAGGGTCTGAAGCTGGCCTTCCAGGGTACCCTGCCGTTGTTGCAGCGCCTGTAATTTGATCATGGCAGGTGGGGTTTTGACGACGTAGGTATCCCTGATCCAGCCTTCAAGATTATCGTCCGATTTGATCCGCACAAAGCCATTGGCCGATTCCAGCACATTAAACCGCATACCGGTCTTGACCACAGCAATGGGCGCCAGTTGATTATCAGGAGCAGGTCTTACGCCAACGCGTAAGGTATCAGTGACGTAGGCGGTTTCCGCCTGTAATGCACCAGAAAATAAAAGTACCGTGGTACCGAATAATGTACCAATAAGGGCTTTTCCGAGATGACTTTCCATACTGAACTGTGGTCGTCGTCTAATTCATGATTTACTGATACAGACTATCGACCGCTTCTGCTAAAACTTTAAGTATAACAATACAAAGACTTAGTCAAAACTGACCCAGATAACTCCCTCTTCCAGCGCTACAGGCAGAGATTTCAGTGACTCTCCGACACACGGGCCGCGGAGGCAAAAACCATCTTCGGCACGAAAAATAGCGCCATGCAAACTGCACTGAATAAATTCAGCCTCCACATCAAGAAACTGATGTGGGCACCAGTTCAAGGGGGCGCCGGTATGAGGACAACTGTTTACAAACGCAGACACGTGGCCATCCTTGTACACTACAAACCCCTCGACTGCAGTATCATCCTGCGGCAGGGAAAAAGTCCGGCTACCCGGATCGGTCAATTGATCTAAATCACAAATACGAATTTTCTTCATGGGCACAATGGAGCTTCTATATCTAAAGGCAGTGACTGGTTTGAGATCTTTTTAGCGTGAAAATATACAAATCTTCGAAAATTACATGTATAGTAGCTTTAAATCAGCC